>JBDNFT010000350.1:0-5296 GCA_041689695.1 Planctomycetaceae bacterium
AGAATCTGCTCAACCTGCTGCAACAACTGAGTGCGTCGTGTCGTTCGCGTCATCGATGAAAGTCGCAGTGATTCCGGCTGCGCGGAATCCGAAAGAATCACAGCGCTGTCTCGATTCAATACGTTGGCTTCGTTTGAACTTGATTCTCCAGCGAGCAGTTCGCGACCGAATTCTACACGCTGACCGCCAGAGAGAACACATTCAATACTTTCGACATGATCGCGTGCTGAACCAATTCGGACTGCGTGTGAACCAGCACCATCAACACCAAGCATTCCACCAACTGTTGTGATGAGGCCATTTGACGGGTCTGGTGCAAAGTATCGCTCGCGTGGCCGCAACTGTTGATTGAGTTTTTCCCGAACAACACCTGCCTGAACACGGACACGATCATCGGAAATTGAAATGATCTGATTCATGTGTCGTGAAAAATCGATCACGATACCGTGGCCGATCGCGCCGCCAGCCAGTCCGGACCCGGCCCCTCGTGCAATCAGTGGGACACTATTGTTGGCAGAATAGGCCGCAAGAATTTCGACATCCTTGGTGTGACGGGGAAAAGCCACCGCCAGCGGTTCCATTTCATACAGGCTGGCATCAGTTGAATAGGCGGCAAGAGCCACTCGATCGACGCGAATTTCTCCTTCGATCGCGTCGTTGAGATCTTCCGAAATTCGTCTTCGCCGTTCTTCCACTTAAACCCGTTCTGTATGCCAATGCTAATGAGTTGCTGCACGCTGTCGCAGATCCTGTTGTCGATAGCGTTCTGCTGTTTCGAGATCGAAGCGTGGATGTTCTTCGCTGATGCTGGTCTTGCGATGCCGTGCGGCGCAACGGTAACAGACCAGCATGTCGCCCATCATCGTATACAATACCATATCAACTAAACCAGCCACCATCAGAATACCGATCGCGATTGCCGGGTGATAGGTTGCCCAGGCAATGCAACTCAAAATGGCTGCAGTTGCTACAAGCGCTAAGCCTAACGCAGGTGGAAAATCCTTTTGACGCCATAAATCCTGGCATCCACATATCCGGCAGCGGCATAGCTTTCCATCAGCGAAGTCCTTTTCTCCTTCATCACGACGCCAATGGCATTCATCGCACTGAACAGCAGAATTGACAGGTGCGGGGGTTACCTGACGTCGCTTCTGACACGCGGGACATTGGAAAATAATTTGAGTTGCCATATTGGTAGTCTTTTGAGTTTTCCGACTATCCGGTCACTTTTATTAGTACGGTATCCGCAGATCACCTTCCAACAAAGCAGCGGCCATTTCACCCATAAAAACGAGAATAAGGGCTGCGAACAGTACCCCGGTTGCCGCCTGTGTATTTCGATATTTCAGAATTTTCACAACTACGATCGATGTTGTGAAGGGAATCAGGATGCCACCGATAATTCGCATAAGAAGCCACAACAAATGGACCAGGTCGTGTGATACGAAGCCGAATCGGCCAATTGCAATTCCTGTCATTAGAAATCGAAAGATGGCTGCAACCGCCAGAGTTTTAGCGAACCACGATAGAGGTCCGATCGACATGGTTGGGGTCGTCAGATACCAGTGTCCCAGAAGCATCCCCGTCAGTGTGGCGCCCAGCACCGTGGATGAAGCAAAATTTGACAGAAGCATCTGGCACGAATCCAGGCTGGTGCCGGCTTCCAGCGAGAAACAAACCTGGGAGAGCACAGACAGAAGGGCAATCAAATAAATTGCGATGGCACCCGGTGTTCGACGGCCCAACTTCCAGAAGATGTGTCCCGCATATGCGACGCATGCAGCAACAATTTGAGCGATGTAAACGAATCTGTTTGCGAAATCGGAGCGTGCTGCTGAAATTGCTGACGCAGGCTCGGATGGATCAGCAAATCGCGCCAGGCTGCCATCGGGATCCTGGCGGGACGAAACGATTAGTACTAACAGGACGCTCAATCCCAGCGCGACCAGCATCTGAATTCGAAAGAATCCATCTGTGACTTCTTTGCGCGGCATCAGCAGCCACATCATGGCGATGCCGACGAGAAGTTTCATTAAAAAACTCTCAATCATGACAGGCCATCACTTGCCATTAATCAAGGCCATGGCTTCTGCACGGCTGGCGAGATTGTTGCGAAACATTCCACGCACGGCACTTGTGACAGTTAACGCACCCGGCTTTTTGACGCCGCGAATCGTCATGCATGTGTGTTCGGCTTCGACTACGACGATGACACCGTGAGCTGTGAGTTCATTTTCGATCAGATCCGCAATCATGTGAGTCATGCGTTCCTGCACTTGCGGGCGACGGGCAATTTCATCGACGACACGTGCCAGTTTGCTTAGCCCAGTGACTTTGCCACGAGGAATATATCCAACGTGGGCCTTGCCCGTGAACGGCAGCAGATGATGTTCACACATGCTGCTAAATGAAATGTCGCGAACCAGCACCATTTCGTCATACTGTTCTTCGAAGACTTTTTGCAAATGTCGACCCGGCTCAACATGCAGTCCGCCAAAGATCTCTGCATACATGCGAGCGACTCGGGCTGGCGTTTCTTTCAAGCCGTCTCGATCAGGATTTTCGCCTACGGAAAGAAGTATTTCACGAACGGCCGCTTCGATTCGCGGCTGATCGACGACGCGTGCTTCGGGAGGAATCGCTCCGCTGGCGAGGATATTATTGATATCGGTCATTGATGCCCCTGACTGTCCTGCTGTGTGAACTGAATTCCACAGAATTCATTGCTACCCTCGATTCTAGGATTCCCGCAGAATTCGAACACCATAACACGACGCGAATCGCAGGAACGGGGCGAATTTCGCAGGAACGGAATGGTCCTTCAGCGATAGAGGCTCATCCGCGACATGGCTACGGTCGATTGAGTTCCCGCAGGCAGACCGCTGGAAATGGCTGCGGACTCTCGATCGATCATTTCTGGAGGTGTAAAACGATCCAGACGCGGGCGGAAAACGACCAGCAAATACAAGGGCATATACCATTGAACGTAGGAACCGATATCGTCGGGATACCACATTTGAGCAGCAACAACCAAGGCTGTGGAATTGGCCAGCAGATTCTCCAGGTTCCGTGGACGCGGCAATACAGTCATTGCCGTCAGCATTACGAAGAAAATTGCGGCCATCGGAATGCGGATAAACAGATGACTCATCGGAGTCTGAGAAATGCTGAGCGTGTCGTCCAGCAGACGATAGACGGTCCAGTTTGTACTTGAGACGACTCGGTAGTAGAAAGAATCAGCGTCACCGGAAATCATCATCAGACATGTCGCGAGTACCACAACTACACCCAGGACAGATGCCCCGAATCGTATGGCTCCTTGACGTCCATAAAATACTGCCCACAGCGGGAGCAGGAAGACTGCAAAAAATAATGTTCCGCAAGCCAGACCGAGCAACACGCCAGCGACCATCGGTTTTCGGTAACTGGCAATCGCCCAGGTTAAACATGCGGCGGGCAATACGTGGCTTAACTTGTGTACGTTCGCCGCAGTGCATGGCAGCAGCAGATACAGGCAGCTCATCGCAACGCCAAGCTGGATGCTGGAAAAATGCTGACGTCCGATATACAGCAATCCCAGGATCACGACCATGTGTGCGATCACAACCAGAATTCGCGCGACGAGAAGTTCCGTACTGCGTGTTTCACCCGTATTGACTGAAACCGAATTCGGCAAGGTTCCCGACAATTGTGCCACCGCCGCCCCACCGGCTGCAATTAAAGTTTCCGTCGGGGCTGGTACGTCGTTGATTTCATTGCTGACGTGAACTTCGCGTCGCTGCAACAACGCGCGGCCGTGTTCGATGGCCTTCACATTCGTAACGGGGGCTGGTTTCAGAAATACTCCAAACGCCAGAATTGCAAATGCTGGCACGCACAGGAATGCCAGTCCCGCTTGATTCAAATTCTGGTCAAGGCGAGGGCGGCGTGTCAGAGATTCGTCAAACAGCAATCGGATCACCAGCAGAACCGCGAGCACTACAAGCGCGAGTGAGCTCCATGTATACATCGGATGTTGCACGTCAGACGTTGAATTCGATTCAATGGCTGGAACCGTCGCTGCAGATCGTTCAAAGTTGGAGACTGGGCTGCCGACTTGGCTGGATTCTGAGGAGGCATTTGTAAATGCAGGTGCTGGTTCCGATGGACCTGGTGATTTCGAGGCATCTTGTGCATCCGCTGCACCGACCTCACCGGCAGGAACCACCTCACCGCCAGGATTCGTCTGAATGCTGTCAGAGCTCTGTTCGTTTGATGCGTTCGACGCATCGAGAGCCGATACCTCCGCATCTGCAACATACGTCTCGTCACGAAAATGACTGGAAACAACGACTGCTGCCGCAATCAGGAGCGTAAGAATCAAATCCAGATTACGGATTGTCAGCGCGCGGGAAAACCGGAAGTAGACTGCAATGACGAGCAGTGATGCGTATGCCAGCCACGGAAGGTCCGCGACGGGAGCTAACGGGAATTGTGTTTCCATTGCTTTCAACCGTTGGAAGTAACGTCACCATGATTTCAACAGGACGACTCATTGCCTGGTGATAGCGACATCCGACCAAACAAAACACGCATACATCATGCAGCGTGAACCCAGAAGGCTTCCGTCCCCACGGAAGCAAAGGTATTGGAAATTCAGGCAGCGAAACGCCGGTCCTTATCGGGAACGGCGTGCTGCGACTGATGATTCAATGACCCTACGTCTCCATTGGACGTGTTTCTGAGCCGATTGGCAACTGGTTGTTGATCATTTCTGTGATTCCGTCAGGATTTTCCAAAGTCCCCCATGACTGGTTTGACACGTCGTGCGGGCTACGGCCGATTCGGAAATTTTCCCATGCAGCAAGTTCCCGTCAAATCAACGGTTTGCATCAAGACCACCGGAGCCTGATGAATTTTTTCCACCACCTTTGCCTTTTGAACCACGGCCACCACCACTTAAAGCAGCGCCGCCACTCATGCCACCACCGTAGCCACCACCCCCACCACTCATGCCCATGAAGCCACCTGCGCCGCCTTCTCCTGTCATGCCCTCGGGACTATACAGACCGTCGGTGTTTTCACTTTTCTTCAGGTGTTCATAAATTTTCAGTACTTCTTTGTAAAAGGTCTCGTCCATTGCTTCAGTTCGTTTATTGCCGCCGTTGTTGATGGAGTCTCCGGCATAGCGAATCACAATGGCTCCATTGCTGTCGATCACAGTCATGCGGTCCGCAAGTTGTTTAGTCTGACCACGCATGGAATCGATGTAGGACTTGAGTTCCGGGCTGTCGCCGCTGTTCAATCGCATCGACGG
>JBDNFT010000351.1:0-5130 GCA_041689695.1 Planctomycetaceae bacterium
CCATGAAATCCAGTGCTGTCATAGCGATCGACCTTCCCAAAGAAACCGCCGACCTGGCCAGTCCACGGCATCGCCGCAAACTTGTCGACAGTGGCGATCATGAAACATGGCAGGCGTCTGTAGATCGGCTCATCGACCGCAACGATGGGCAATCTGCGGTTGTTAGCACCCGAGAATTCGCAGCTGCGATTCACGCAGATCACTCGGAGATCATTTGGCTCATCATTGTTCGGAACAAGGCGGAATGAAACGTTTTTGAATTTTGTATTACACCACGGACAGTTTTCAAGAGGGATGGGCGATGGCTTGCGGTCATCATTCTGAAACGTAATCGTCTTGGATCGCGCCGAATTCGGATTATTGTCGCCCTTCCGCCCCATCACATTTGGTGTTGCCGCCTGACCGACCCAAAGTGCAATCTCAAACGGCCATAGCCCCAGTTGCTCAACGTCCTGTTCGCGCAGTAATTCCAGCGCGCAAATCAAAGCGGCCGCACGTCCAAGCTGGTCCAGCGTCAACAGCCGGAGCGTGTAGCGCATCAGGACGGTGAGGCCGCAGGAGGTGATACCGGGGTTTGTCAGACGACGATGAACTAAAGTAAACGCAGCAAGGCCAAGGTAGGCTTCTGTTTTGCCACCGCCTGTCGGGAAGAACAGCAGATCCACAGTGGAGCGATCTGCCGACTGGGGACTGACGATCCCTTCAAGATTCATCAGCAGGAACGCCAGCTGGAACGGACGCCATTCCGGAATGATGGCAGCTTCAGGTTTGCCAGAGGACTGGCTCAGGCGTTTCCGTGCCTGCATCGCCATGGCGCGGTTAGCGAGGCAAAAAGACTTCAGCACATGGTCGCTTTCGAGCAGCGCGATACCGCGCTCAATGCGGTTGGCGGCAACGCGAGCCCGCTGCAGAAGCGCCTCGGCCGTTTCCAGCCTTCGCCCCGAAAGCGTCTGAAGGCTGCCTTGCTGCTCTTCGATCCATTTGCGATAGGAAGTGACAAATGGCGTCAGTGACGTCGCAGCGGCACTGCCATCTTTCAAAAGGGCCAGGGAGTCCATGTTCAACTGGACGTCCTGCATCTCAGGAACGGTTGTTCGCTCAACTTCCGCCTGCGGGATCCAGCATGTCCGAATACTGAAACACTTCTCATTCACGACAACGGGCGTCGTTGAGGCATTATGGCCGACACCAAATTCGCAGCAGTCACGAAACTGCAGGTCGGCAATGCGAAGATCCGGGTCCGTGCTGTCCACCGCATGCGCGTCGGCGCGAGCAATAAATCCTTCTCGACATGCCACGCTCAGTTGAGTCTGAAACGCAAAAGCAGTGTCGCGGGTCTCATCAGGCGCGAGCTTGCGATGGTTGACAACAAAGACTGAAACACTCTGACACGGCTTATCGCAGGACACCAAATGTCGTGCGGCATTCAAACTGCGGCCACTCACACTGATCCACAGACCTTCGCTACCTGGGATGACAATATCTGCCCGCCAGCGGTCCTTGTGCTGAATGGGTACAATCAGAGCCGTATGCTGCGGCTTCCGTCGCCAGGCATTTAGCTGGCCCGGTTCGGGCTCCAATAGTTCATAATCACCCCAATCGACTGTCACCTGAATCTGTTTTGTGGCTGTCGGCAACAGGACGCTTAAGCCCATCGAAGAAGGGAAGCGTGTTTTGCTGGCCGCGGCGACTTCCGGGGAAACATCATCATCGGTTCCCCCGCGTTCGCCGGCGCCATCGATCTCATCCCCAGCGTCCTCGTCATGTCCCTGTTTCTCTCCCGCATCGAAGGGGACCAGGAATCCCGTTAGATACCAGCGAGACGGATGCTGTGGGAGAACTTCAATCGAATCTCCATTCCCGTTCTGCGGACCAACAAGATCCAGCTGCAGCGCGGCAACCAATTCCGAGCGAACTTCGACTGGAGTCATCTTATTGCCTCCGACTGAATCGGCGCAGAATGAGTTCGAATCACGAATGGAATGATCATTCCGTGCGTTCCTTTGGAGATTGGGCGGAAACGGTCCTCGCTGCCTCGGCTCGGGCCAGTCGTTCTCTGGCAAGCAGAATCGCTTGGTGCAGTTTCTTTTCCAGCAGTTTCTTTGGCGGCAGTTCCGTCAGGTACTGAGCGACGCGAATCCCACTGGCGTTGAGTCGCAGCAGTTCGACATGTTCTTCCGATTTGTCGGCACACAGAATCAAACCGATCGGCCGTTCTTCGCCGGGCTGCATGTCGTGTTCTTCCAGCCAGCGAAGGTAGAGTTCCATCTGGCCTTTGTCGGCTGCCTGAAATTTACCCAGCTTCAGATCGATGGCCACCAGGCAGCGGAGGCTGCGGTGGTAGAACAGCAGATCCAGATAATAGTCTTCGTTGTCGACCGTGATTCGTTTTTGCCGGGCGACGAACGTGAACCCCGAGCCCAGTTCGAGAATAAACGCTTCCAGTTCATGCAGAATCGCGTCCTCGACGTCCTTCTCGATATGGTGACCCGTCAGCCCAAGGAAATCCAGAAAGTACGGATCACGGAACACCATGTCGGGCGTCAGCCGGTCTTCGTCCCGTAGAGCGGCGATATCCTGTTTGATCAAGGCGTCGGGCTTTTTGGCCACGGCCGTGCGTTCGAAGAGTAGATGCCCGATCTTGTGCCGCAGTGTGCGGGTGCTCCAACGCTCGATACGGCACATTTCGGCATAGAAATCCCGTTTGAGTCCGTCTTCGAGCGAGAGCAGTTCCCGAAAGTGTGTCCACGACAATTGTGAACGCAGTGCGTTCACAATCTGTTCCTCCGGGAACATTTCCGCGAATCGCACCATGTAGTGGAGATTCCTTCGGTCAAATCCCCGACCATATTCCGCAGTCAATTGTCTACTCAGTGCGTAGACAATCTCTTCACCATATTCGGCCCG
This sequence comes from Planctomycetaceae bacterium, assembly GCA_041689695.1. Classification (GTDB taxonomy): domain Bacteria; phylum Planctomycetota; class Planctomycetia; order Planctomycetales; family Planctomycetaceae; genus SXXK01. The sequence goes on from JBDNFT010000351.1 coordinate 2,908, forward strand.
TTTCTCGTGCAACACATCCTCGCGAATCCGTTTGCCGATGTGCCAGTACATGCCGACCAGAGCCGAATTGACGGCTCGGGCGGTTTGTTCTCGGGCGGATTCGATCAGGGAACGGATGTCGCCCAGCAGATCTGTGCGAACCGCTGGCGTGGCCTTGCGTTTCGCGAGTGCTGTCTTTTTGGATTTCTTCTTTGCCATGCTCAGAACTCCATTTCCTTCTGACCACTGGCGGGAGGCTTCTTTGACTTCTTCGTTTTCTTTGTGCTCCGTCCCGCCTTCGTGGTCCGGGTGCTCTTCTTTGGGGTCGGAGCGTCGTCTGAATCAACTGTATCGTCGTCGTCATCCTCGCCATCTTCGTCGTCGTTATCACTGGACGCGCGTTTGCTGGTGGCAGATTTCCCAGCCAGGAGTTCTTCTTTGTGGCGTTGTTCGTTGAGTTCGAGGAGTCGAGCGAGGACTTCATCGCGGAATTCGTCGGGCCAGCGGAGACGCCAAGGCAGTCGCTTTCGGCGACGGGGGCCGGGTGTCAGGGATCGGGTGTCAGGTCCGCTGTCTTCACCCTGACCCCCGTCCCCCGACACCTGATCCCCGTCTTCGTAGTCGAGCAGGAACTCACAGCGAGCGCTCTCGGCGAGGTCGTCCCAGCCGTAGGCCCGCAGCACCGCTCCATCCATCAAACCGTGAAGACGACGAAGCTCTAAGATGCCCTCCGATTGCTCATGCGGATCACGAAAGCGGTTGTATGTCTTTGTAAGCCCTTCATCGTTGTTTAACATCAATTGTGCGCGAATCGCGTAGTATTGTCTTCCTATCTCTCGCAGATCGTGCTCAAAATCTGCGTTGTTCGGAAAGGGGAATGGATCGAAGCAATCGGATGCTGTGTAGCAGGAGTCATCCTTCATTGTTGAGCCGAATGTCCTGGCCCATACTTCGTGCGGTCGTGATTGGAGCACGGCAAAAAACGCATCGTCTTCAACAGTAAATACCACTATTGAGTGTGGAAACACTCGCTCGGATGGTTGCCATGAAAAAGCAAAAGTATCACTGGTAAATGCAGTAACCAAAACGCGAGTCAGGTTTTTCTTTGCATTAAACAGTGCCGGTGTTGGCTCTCCAAATTTCCACCAATACCGCCTCCGAATTTCACGTTTCTGTGCCATCCGAACTGGTTTTACTTTTTCCTCGACGATACGCATGAGTTCAGGCCATTTTCGCGACTCCTCTTCGGTCGCATCACCAAAGTTGATTACGTAGCGGTGGTGTTCCTGCGATGGGTCGTTGTTGAGTTCTGCGCCACCGATGTACGGAAAGATTTTCTCGGCATTACGTGCACTCGAAGTGATTAGATCGTGCATGGCGGAGATTGGATTGGCCACTCCGGTGTTATCCGTGTCGTCGAACGTAAATCCCTGCCCGTAGATTTTGGACCCAAGATAGGACTTGCTTTGGTTTTCCATTAGCGGCGATGCGTCTTCATGCCCCCCTGCATGAAACAGAAAGGCTGTGATGACATCTACCGTTTCGCCATCTAACATTCGTCTTGCTGGTTGGGTTGACTTGGAAATGTGGACCACGCTAACGACTACTGATGCTTGACCTGGCCAAACAAATCGTCGTTTGGCCCAGTAAATATGGCCATCATTCGTACCAATCCATCGGAGGCCGCTCGATCTGGTGTCTCCTTGCCCAATAGTGTTCGTGGCAATGAGCCCCAGGGTGCCACCATTTCGGACCGAAGAAAATGTGCGTCGAAAGAAGTGCGCAACGAGATCAGCGTTTCCATGAGACTCAGTGTGGACTTCCTTTAACCAATCACGATAAGACTCGCCCATCGCGCCAGATATTTTTCCTCCAGCCATAAACGGCGGATTCCCCACAAACGCATCGAACCCGCCATTCTCCCTCGCAAACACTTCAGGAAACTCAATCTCCCAATGGAAGGCGGGAATTGGGTTGGGATTTTCTTTGAGGCGATCTGCGGCGGTTTGTAACGCTTGTCTTGAAGCAAAGTCGACCCCGCCAGTTTTCAGTTGCCAGTTTTCAGTTTTCAGTTCCGGTTCGGATGAGTGCCGTCCAGAAATACTGCCGAGATACGAACTCGCAAGACCGTAGATTCTCTCGACTTCCTCTTCACGCTCCTTCTTTTTCTGACCCGCAAAGAAACCGCTCACACACGCATCGCCCACCAGACGGATCAGGTCCAGCGCCTCATCCGCACTGGCC
>JBDNFT010000352.1:0-5133 GCA_041689695.1 Planctomycetaceae bacterium
CGTGCTTCATCAAAGGATGAGTTGCCAGCTGAATGAGATTTGCTCCGCCGACGGACGGTTCGATGATCATGACGCAACGTCTTCGATTGTTGTGCCGTTCGAGGGCCTTGGTGGAATCTCTCCTGAGACAACAAAACAAAAGGGATTGAGTCGATCTCTTGAGCTGCATCAAGTCGAAGGCAGGATCATTCTCGAAAGAGGCCTTGCCGAGGTTCAGCAGATCGCGGTTCTAGGCAAAGATTCAATTTCTTCCTATCGAGCTTCCGACGTCTCAAGAATCCAATGGCGCACTTTGCCGGAGTTCCTTCATTCTGCAGCAACGAGCTTTTCTCCGGGCACTGAACAGGATTCTCCCGACTCTAAGCTGCCTCAGGGGATTCGACGCATGCATGCGTCCAGGCATGCAGGTTTTCTTGCTCTCAAGCCGGACACCGTCTATGCGATCAAACTCTCGTCATCGACGAACGACACGACGTTACCTCAATGGGCACTCTTCAGTATTTCCAACATTGCAACGGAGCGAGAGGGGCGAATTCGACAGTTTGGCCCAGCCTATGAAAAGCTTGAGTCTGAGATTAAGCACTTCGGTGGATCAGTTTCCGTAAGCACTTTCGGCACTTCCCCTGAGCCAGCACTCACGGTATCTCTTCGGCGATCAGACGACAAGCAGAATGCGTCACAGCGATCTGCAGCGTCGGAATCGCTCATGCAGACCATCGCCGAATTGACGAGCCCCGTCGATCTGGTGCTGATGGGCGAGAAAGAGGACTATTCGGACAAAGCGATCGCCAAAATCGCCCAGATGAAGAACTTGAGGTTGCTGAATGTGGATTTCGAATGCGACGTCCTGAATGACTCCGTCTGCCAAAAGCTGGCGTCGTACGGTAATCTGCGCACAGTCGTTATCCGCAGTTCGAAGATTACCGATGCCGGGCTGACGGCATTCGCAAAACTCAAGAACCTTGAAAACCTGACTGTCTCGCAGGCGGTGATTTCCGATGCAGGAATTATGTCGCTGAAAGAACATCCGACTCTCACCACAATTCAGCTCGGCAATTGCACCCGTGTGACGGAAAGTGGTTTGGCAACGTTCGCGACACTTAAAATGCTGAAGAGACTGACCGTGTACGACGTTAACTCAAACACAACCGGTATCCAAAAACTCCGAAAAGAACGCCCGGACATGATCATCGGAATAACGGGACGAACTCCGTGGCTATCGCATCAGGATTTCAAGACAGAGTTTGATGCAAATCGGCTGACAAACACTCGTGTTACCGACGTATTCATGAAATACGATAAGGATGCGAACCAACTGATGTATGCTGCGGAATGGGCACCATCCGACGGCAGCATGTATTGGCTGAATTTTGGCATCACCGACGAACAACTGGAATCGGAAAAGGCAAAACACGCGGCCGAGGGTTACACTTTGACTCAAGTCCGTTCGGCGTCATTCAATGGAAAACGAAACATTGCACTTTGGACGAAAGAGCCGAATCGTCCTCCAGCGACAGTTCAACCAAGCAACAATCCTTCTGCTGGGCATTAGAGTGTTCACAATCGCTGGCGGCATGCAGCGGCGACTCTTGAGCGGTTCCGGCTCAATGGGCAGCTGCCCCTGTCATTACCCACGAAGTTAAACGTCCACTGCCGGCTTGCCCGGCAGTAGCGAAGATTTGAAATTAGCAGCGAAATCCCATGACAACTCAGGCCCCATGCCGGCTCGTCCGGCATGAGCCAAAGTTTTTAACTTGCGTTCCGACTCGACGAGCGAGCCGGGGACGGAGAGTCTGAATTGTGACGGCTAATGACAAATCGTATTCACCTGCACAACAAGCGTACAAGGGTTTTCGCCCGCAACCGAAGTTCGCCATTGCGAATCGCTCTCCATCCGCCCCCGTGTCGGTGGGAGCAAGACTGATCAGCTACAACACAAAAACGTTGCGAACAACACCCTCTACCGACCCCGTGTCGGTGGTTGGGCGACTTTTGGCTACCTCGTCGCGGCTACACCGACGCAGGGTCGGTGCAGGCCAAAAGTGGAGTGCCAGTTTTCTGATTTAGCTCACCAGTCAGTGGTCCACCGACGCAGAGTCGGGGGTGCCCGAATGCCCAATAGCGACACATCGACGAATAAAATTCTGCCACAAATTTAAATCCGAGCATGTGATATTGAGTACAAACCCATGACCCAAATTCGTGTCACCTTTATACAAAAGATCCTCGGCCGTCTGCGACGACTCAGAAAGTCTTCGCTGGGATCGTTCGCCGTTTCGGTGATCCTGCACGCTCTTATCGTCTGCGTCCTGGCCTTCTGGTTTCTGCCGGTTCTGTCGTTTACCGAAAGCAAACTCGAAGGAGTTTTTGCTGAGCCTGACGAGATTGAGATCCCTCAGAATATCAACGTCATGACGCTCACGCCGGATGCTGCGCCGGGGGAGATGCGGACGGAGCTTTCCGTCAGTGTCAGTACGGCTTCAAGTGCGGAACAAAACGCATTCGCCGAAACACCAGTCAAGGCACCTCGGGCAAGCGTTGCTCCAGTCGTTCAATTGCCCTCTGCGGCTTCACAAGCCAATTTCAGTGATCGCGATCTGATGGCGGTGGTCGAGGTTCCAATGTGGGCAATGCCTATGCACAGTCATCGTGGCGAAACTCGCACAACCAGTGCCGAAGATGCGTCGGGCATCAGTTCAGGAATCGCCGGGCAACTGCAATCGATCTCGGGTGATGGCGACGCGACTGTGGTCTGGCTGCTCGACCAATCCATCAGTATGCAGAAAGATCTGCAGATCTTTGGAGCGGCCATCAAAGATACGCTCGTTGATATCGAAAAGAATTCTGGCAATAAGATGACTCACTATGTCGTCGCATTTGGGGATAACGTTCGACTGATTCAGGACGCGACGGACAAAGGTCAGGCAGTCGCGAAGGCAATTTATAAATTGCCACAGAAAACCAACAGTCTCCGCTCCGCATGGCGATCCAGTTCACGGCAGAAGTTTCATGGAAGGAAGATTTCTCGCCACCCAGACTGAACTTTCATCCCGGTTTTCCTGGAGAATCGCCATCCGCGTTTCGAAGTGAATTGCCGCATCGACTCGAACAGCAACTCGCTCACTGTCAACTTGTCCTCGAACGCATCGATCGTTGCCTTTATTGGTTTCAAGGTGGTGACATTGATGCGGCGCGAATGTCGGATACTTCCAAACGATGGCGTGCGTGGGGCGACCTGACAGTTGGACGACTGATCGCTGAGCGTGTCCGAGTCCAGGAATACGTTCTGGCCCTCCAAAGTCTTTCCGCTGACAACTTCGCCATGCTTGGTCCGCAGACGAACATGATTTCACTGCGTCCGATGCAGGAGTTGCGTGGTGGACAGCAGTCAGCCATCCCACTTGCGCTGGCAAAGAAATACCTGGATCGGTGCGTTGAAGAGAATCGCAGCACGCCGTGGCAATTCATGGCTCAACGAGAACTGGAACATCCCGCCGGGCTCATGATCAATCAGTCGTATGTGCCGCAACCCAAATTCATAGCGCCCGCCGCGCCTCCGAGGCCACAGATTCAGTTGCCCCGGTTGTAGGGGCAAAAGATCATGCATCGCCGCTCCCGCCATGGCCGACTGCGATTCAAGCAAAAATCGTGAGCCGCAAGGCACTGGCTGCGGGGATTGCCCATGTTTTCCAGGTAATCACCGACGGCTAGCGCCTTGCCGCTCACTAATTCCACGAAAGCCCGATTTCCAACTTACTCTGGAATGATTGTTCATCTTGATCCGTCAGCAGGGCGTTATCGCCGCGTGCAGACGTTTGATGAACATGAACCTGTTCAGTCACATTTTCTTCCTGATGTTGTCCTCTCGGTGAGTCAGTTGTTTCGCTGACGCAGAATCTCGTTCTGAGGCTTGCGGTATTTTGTGCAGAGGAGGCAGGAGCCTCCGAAGCAGTGTGTTCCAAGGCTGGAGCCTTGGAACAAGACGATGCTATGCGTTTTCATCAATCATCCTGGCGTTGATGCGATTGTAGAGGCTGTCCCAGTCGGTGATTGAGATCTGTGTCTGCCAAATGTCGCCGCGGCGAAGGTCATCGATCTCGTCGTTTTGGGATTCTGGTGTGATGACCTGAACAGCTTGATTGGTGCCTTCTATTGTACCGGTCACGGACTTGCCGTATTCGTATCGTGGATCGCAGGCCGTTGACCCCATCAGCGACGTGACGCGGTCGATCACAATGATCGCATCGAAGGCCTGACCTGCAGCGTGGGAGACAATGTCACCACGTTCATTGCCGTGTCGCGGAGCTGCGTTGATAGAGGTGACAAGCTGAGCTAACCCCGGCGACACGTCTTCCTCCCATGTTTCCGGAGTGTCGGCATCGGTGCTCGAGTCGAACTGTTGAGAAGACGAAATTGGAGGCGGTGATACGCTTGCTGGCGGCCTCGCCATTCTTGAAGAACCAACGGACGACGAGTCTTGCCCGGAACTGATCTTTACCGCTTCGCTGACGTTCACAAGAAATGCGGCTGGCACTACCTGCAGTGGCTGAGTTTTCGACCAGTCCGGAAAAGATGGAATGTCAATTCGCACAACTGCAGTCCACTGAATCTTGTTGTCAGGCAATTCAGTGGTGTACGCCGCCGTTCCCGGAAATACCAAGCTGAATTCTTCGTCAACGAGTTCATTCGCAGGCAGCATATCGTTGGCACGCAGGACCAACTTCTGTTCCAGAATCGTGTGCTTATGGGTCGTGGAATTTGTACCGCTGCCGGAGGTTGCTGATTCTCTGCCGAGCAGCGTCAGGCTGATGCTGTTGATTCGGAATTGTTTGCGAGGCGTAAATTGAACCCTCGCCGTCCATTGCTCGCCCGGAGCGACAATGACGTCTGGAATCGTAAGTTTCACCTCACCCAGTCGTTTCGCAAGAGCCATACGGCGAAACCAGAAAATTCCGACTATCACCATGATAATTGGCAGCAGGAACGCAGCGAACATGATGATTGGAATCAGAATGACGATGCCAATAATTGCCAGAATAATCTTGCCGACGATGGAAGAACTTGCCGGTTTCTGTGCCAAGGTAATAATCGAGTCGCGTGACCCTTCAAATCCTTCCGGTGGCGGGCCGGGCC
>JBDNFT010000353.1:0-7440 GCA_041689695.1 Planctomycetaceae bacterium
CGCAGCATCTTGAAATCTCTGTTACCGGAACTCGGCACGGACATCAAAGGCCACATGCGATCGCAGCAGGAGCTACTGGAAGCCTCCGGCTATGCCGAACGCCCTGCCGACTTCAACGACATCCTCCGCATCCTCGACGGCGAACTCCGTTTGATCACCCCCACCGATCCCGAAGGCGACACTCTCTCCGGCGAGCGGCAGGGCGTCAGCCCTCCGAGTTCTCCTGCTGCCGCTTCTCCCCGCTCTTCGCCCTCGGCTCTCCGCTTCTACCAACTCACCCACGACTACCTCGTCCCATCCCTGCGTGAATGGCTCACTCGCAAACAAAAAGAAACCCGCAAAGGCCGAGCCGAATTGAAGCTGGAGGAACGGGCTTCGATCTGGAATGCAAAGCATGAGAATAAGCAACTACCTACTGCTGCGGAATGGTTCAGCATTTGGACGCTGACAGACTCCAAACACTGGACCGGACCGCAGCGTGCCATGATGCGGCGAGCGGCTCGAGTGCATGGGATCAACTGGGGCAGCCTGCTGCTGGTGATCCTGCTGGTGGGAACTGGAATCCAGCAGTGGACGTCGTCGGTACGTGAGAAGAACCTGCACGAGCAAATGCAAACCTTGGTAGGGGCTCTGCAGAACAACCTTGGGCCCAGTGTTCCGTTCAATCTCGAAAAACTTGGGACACTGCCGAGCCGCCTCGTGCTTCCGGAACTGCAAACCCGGTTCGCTTCCACAGAAAACGCCCGACACAAACTATCCCTCGCGTTTGCACTGGCCAACTATGGTCAGCTCGAAGCGGAGTATTTGGTCGCGGAAATCGATGCGATCGCTGAGGCCGACACCCGGAATTTCGTGAATGCACTGCAGGCCAATCCCGCTGCTTCCCTTGCATCGCTGAAGGCCGAAGCACTGAAATGCATCGACAAACCCTCGTGGCGTCGCAAGGCAAGGCTCGCGATCGTCGCACTGGGTCTGGGAAATACAGACCTTGCTCTGGATGTGTCTACGTTCGAAAACCGGCCCGACCCGGAGCAGCGAACATTGTTTACCGACGAGTTCCGTCGCTGGAACGTGGATTTGAAGGTTGTGTTGGCTGCCGTGCAGGATTGCGACAGCCCTGCATTGCGGTCCGGGATTTGTCTGGCGGTCGGCCAGGTTCCCGGCGACGTGCTGTCAGACGTGGACGAAGTAGCGTGGAAATCTCTCGCGTCACAGTGGTTCGTCGAAAAAGCGGACACATCGACGCACAGTGCCGCCGGTTGGCTGCTGCGACAGTGGCAGGTGCCACTCCCCGAAATACCAAAGCCTGGTGAAATCATTCCAGAGCGAGACTGGTTTGTGAATTCCGTCGGCTCCACGATGCTGCGAATTCGTCCCGTTGCCGCTGCTTCGTCAGCACTTCCTGATCCCGTACAAAAACATCGTGATAGTTTGGCGAATCAGGCAACCGAACTGGAAAACCCTGAGTACCGTGAATACCGAGCCATCGCGTATTTCCAAACCGGAAAGCTTGAAGAAGCACTGCAGGATCTGGATGTCCTGGTGACCGCATCGTCGGCTGATCGGCAGCCGACGATTCTGCAGTACCGTACGCTGACACTGGCGAGACTGGGAAGGGGCGCTGAGGCGCACACCTCACTGGCCGCGTATTTGGAGGCAGACGTGCCCGCGTCGTACAAGACTTACATGCAGATCCAGGTGCCTGCGTGGCTCGGGGACATCGCTGAAGCAACGCGGCAACTGGAATTTGCGATAAGTCTGGCGGCTGATGATCAGGACGCCCTGTACAACATTGCGTGTGCGGCGGCCTTGTGTGGCCAGGCAACAGTCAAGGTGGATGGCGACCAGTCAAGAAAGTTTACAGATCAGGCGTTCGCCCTGCTGCAACGGCTTACAAAACTTGGCTATGTTAATGTGGACCATCTGTCACAAGATCCCGACTTTGCGTTGCTGCATGGCGACGCCCGCTTTGCGACCGTTCTTGCGGAGATGAATCCGCTAAAGCCGCTGGGCGAGTTTTGGGCCGCCGATCGGGAAGTGACACGGGGTCAGTTTGAACAGTTCATCAACGACGCCCGTTATCCCGCGGTAGAAAAGCCTGCGGACTGGCGGGGAATGAACGTGGATGCTAGCCCAACAGCCGACCATCCGGCCAATAGTGTGAGTTGGTACGACGCCGTGCTGTATTGCAACTGGCTGAGTCTGCATGAGGATCGGACTGCGTGCTATGAGCGAACTGGGACAAAGGAGAAAGGCAGTTATGACGAAACCGAGTATGACGCTTGGCGCATCATAGCCGGTAGTACCGGCTATCGTTTGCCGGGTGAAGCAGAGTGGGAATGCGCCTGCCGCGCGGGGACGCTGACGGAGTTTTCGAGTGGCGACGACGAGATGTTGCTGGTTCGATACTGTCAGATGCTACCGGCGAAACTGACATCGGTCTGTAGTGAGAAGTTACCGAACGCATGGGGCCTGCATGATGTTCACGGGAATGTGTGGGAGTGGTGCTGGGATCTGTATAATGCCGGGCGCTCGTACCGCGTGCTTCGCGGCGGCGGTTGGAACAACGTCGCGGCGTATTGCCGGTCGGCGCTCCGCACCACGTTCGATCCGACGAACCGTACGGACGACTACGGGTTCCGCCTGGCCCTGAGTCCGTCAGGAGTTTCCGCGGAGCGGGCCAAGGATACGGGAGCGGAGCCAGCGGGCGGAGTAGCCGTAGCCGGATGGCGTAGCGGTGTTTCCAAACCGGCAATCCACTGGGTCAGTGACCAGTGAGTACCAGCAACGCGCCAGCCCCCCATCCGACCCCGCGTCGGTGGAAGCCAGGTTTGGCAACTACAGAAACGCAACCACCAAACACATCGCCCCACCGGCTTCATGCCGGTGGCTCGCAGGTTTGGTAACTCGCCGTAGTTTCCAAACCCATGAACCACTGGCGTGAAGCCAGTGGGGGCAGGCGGGTTGTTCTGTTGTGGGCTGCTTGTAGTTTTCAAACCTTGAGTCCACTGGCGTGAAGCCAGTGGGGATTTTGTGGTTGCCCGAGTGCCTCTGCTCCCCATCCGACCCCGGAAGTTGTGGCTAAAGTCCTGGAAGCTGCTATCGCAAATTGATGCTGTCGCCCGCTTACAAACACTGTCAGGTTTTTCAAAGTCATCATTCACAATGCCACAGCGTCAGGAGAAGGCTTTCACGCTGCTGAGTGGCGATGAATCTCGGAAAGCGTTCGATGTTGAACAGGAAACGCAGAATGTTCGAGACCGCTACGGTCGGCATCCGTCTGGTCAGAATCTTCTGCGATCGGCCGCGATCATTGGCCACTCCTCCGATCCCAGGCACGATGGTCGAAACGGCGGTCAGCGAAGAAACCGCCGCCGAAGTCTGCGTCGTGTTTTTCTCTCGCTGGACTTGCCGAGCAATTGGCTCATAATGAGACGCAGGAGAAAAATATGCCCATGCACAACTGGACTCGCGTTCCCGCAGGCACATTTTACGATTTTCACAATGCGTGGATCACACACATTAAAGAAGCCCTCAATAGCGGACTGCTGCCGGATCAGTACTATGCACTCGGCGAACAACGGACAAGCGAATTCAGGCCGGATGTCCTCACGCTGAAAGCAGACGACACGGAAAGTCCAGATGCTGATTCGTCTTTTGCAACGGACGAGAACACGATGGTCGCCGTGGCCGTTTCGCCGCCGCAGGTGCATTCTTCGCAGGAAGCCATTGAGGATATCGCCTACTATCTTGAGAAATAAAGATCCGTTGCGATTCGTCATACCTCGGGCGATCGCCTGGTGGCGATTATTGAAATCGTGTCGCGTTCGAACCGCCATTCCACAGAAACGTTGAACGACTTCGCCGACAAAGTGATCGCCTCCTTGCATCAAGGAATCCACGTTGTCGTGATCGATCCGTTTCCGAGCGGTCGCAACGATCCTGATGGCATTCACGGACTGATCTGGGAACGCCTGTTGGCAGGCGAATATCACGGAACAAAAGAAAAACCGTTGACGTTGGTGTCCTACACCGCAAGCTACCCGATCAAAGCCTGGATTGAACCTTACCGCCTTGGCGACGTACTCACTGCGATGCCGCTGTTTCTGACAAAGGGCCATTACATCCCGCTCCCGCTGGAAGAGACTTACAATCAATCATGGTCTGGCGTTCCCGAACGCTGGCGACGCGTGATTGTGAAGGAAGGAGACGCGAGAACGGACTGATCACTTTGTCGACAAGTGCCAATGCGGGGAAATTCGCGGCGCGAGAAAATGCGGGGCCACCCACCCAGATGATTCTTTCGGAGCACGTGAAGGTGTCACGTTTTGCGTGATCTCAAGGTGAGATACTGTTGACTGTTCGTCCCTAGCCCGGTCCCTGCCGCTTCCAACCGGTCACGAGGTTTCAGGACTCCTGGAAAAACGGAGATTGAAAAGACGTTGCCAGGAAAACTACCGGCCCTGCGTTCATCTGACAACGTTGGCTCAACGTTCAACGCCACGTCCGACGCTGCGGTTGGGTTGAGTGACTGTTATTGTGCGAGTCGTATGTTCGTGCAGGCGGTTGGTTTGGTAGGCGTCGATCAGCCGTTCCAGCATCTGCAGGCGATAACGAATTCTCTGGCCTCGTTCGGTGTCGCGCATGCGGCGGGGCTCATCGAAGACCCGGATTTCCTGGACGTTGGGGACGATGTCGATGCCATCGCGCAGTGCGGCATCGACGGATTCGAAGTGATGATGTTCCGCCAGCACAATTCTGTTGGGTTCAAGCACAAGTGTGTACCCATAGTCGCCGTAAGCCTCGGAAAACGCTCCGTCAATAGTGATCGCCTTGCCGCTGCGTTTCAGAGGCGATTCGCCTTTCTCAACTTTCACCGGAACGTGGCCGTTAACGATCAATCCGCCGTCAGTCGCCATGCCGAATTCTGTCAGGACGCTGTCGCAGAAGGCCACTTCGTGAATCAACGAGAAATACGGATCCTTGGTTTCTTGATGCGATGTTTTGTCCGCGATGAAGTCGCGTTCGAAAGTGGCGATGCGATCTTTGCCAAACAGCGGAGATCTCGGGCCGCTCCACAGATACCACAGAAAATCCAGGTCCGACTGAGCCGCACCCACGACCGCTCGACGCACCACCGTTTCGATCGCCTCAAACAGTTTGCGTCCGGCGAGTAACTGACCATCCACCGTCAGCGGCAAAAAGTTGCCGTCGGCATCCACGGGCACGCATCCGTGAAAGACCAGGCATTCGTCTCGCCGCAGATACATCGAACCATGGCCCACCATGAACCGAATCTGCTCCTGAAGCTTCTGACTGTTCAGAAATGAATGCTTCAGGCAGGCCAGGCACGAAGATTCTTCCGCCGTTAACTGGTACGGGTTTTCCGGATCAATAGTTGGAAACAGCGTGTCACGCAGGTCGAAGGTGGTGCCGTCAATTTCGATCGTGCTGTTATCGTGGTCGATGCGGTGCAGCAGTCTTCTATGTTCCAGACCCCACTCAGGATTGCGTTCAATCAGCTTGCCTTCCAGCTTGAACTGCATGATCGCGGCGGCTTTCTGCATCCGAGCCACAACGTCTTTGGGCCGCATCCCGTCACGTTCGGGCATGAAGAATTCCGCCGGGTCATCGGCGTAAACAGTGCGAGCCAGATGTTCCAGCGGTGTCAGAGGAATACTGTAGCCTTCGTCCAACTGGCCAAGCCGGCGGTATCGCAATGACACTCGCAGCACGGTGCAGATCAGAGCTTCATTACCCAATGCTGCTCCCATCCACAGAGCATCGTGATTGCCCCAGATGAATTCGACATTGGGCTGCAGACGCAGATATTCCACCACACGATCGCCTCGTGGACCGCGGTCCCAGCAGTCGCCTCCGATGATCAGTTCATCAACGGCCAGGTTGCGAATCAAACGACCCAGCAGATGAATCAAATGCAGAGCTCGTCCGCGACGGACGAGTTCATCCAGCATCGCTCCGACAAATTCCGGGCCTCGATCCGTCGAAGGAGCATGCAGCAGTTCCAGCAGCAGTTCACTGTATTCGGCGGGAAACAGTTGAGTGGCCAGACGCAGACTGTAGTTTGAGACCAGATGACGCAGCAGTTCCAGTTGAGGCTTCAACATTCGAGCTGCATAGGCTCGCACGTCGCCGGGTTGTGTCAGAGTCTGTTGCAGGCGTTCGGTGACTTCGGCCGGATAAAATGTCAGCTTTAGAAAATCCGCCAGTTCATCCGAAGTCATCTGCCCGGCAAACATCTCTTCCACCAGTGGCCGCAGAGTTCCCGACGCATTGTTAATGACGTGCTGCAGCTTTTTGTCTTCGCCATGAATGTCGCTGATGATATGCACAGCGCTTTTCGGCAGAGTCTGCACGGCCGCCAGCCGAGCGACCTCAGCGATGGCAGCATCAACATTGGGATATTCCATTGCCAGCAGTTCCAGCATGGCAAGATCCGCTTCCGGGCGTTTGAAAGACAACGAAGTATTGGACATGGAGTAATGAATTCAGTCGACAGGACAAAGCGGGACATCAGGGACGAGCACTGAGCATAATTGATCAGGACGACAGACGGGAGCCTGCCCCGCAAAACTGTTTCTCGTGAAAATCGCACACGGAGGGCTCACGCCCAGCCGCTCGCCGGTTGCTACTTCAGCAGCCGTGTTCTGATTTCATGGCCAATGTCGATCGAGCCGGGTGTGCCGATCGATCCGCCGCTGATCTGTTCACTGATGACTGTGTCGCGTTGAGTTGTCAGCGATGCTGCAAGTTGTGTCAACGCCGCTTGATTCGCGATCGCAAGGCATTCGTTTAACACGGCGATTCGAACAAGACGATTGTCGATCGTTTTTGCTGTCTCTTCCGCGAGCTGCAGAAGGTGTTGTATCACCTCTGTCTTTACGTCCGACTGCGCAAGCATCCTGGCGGCGAAGACTACGGCAAGCTCAGGATCTGATCGAAGCGATTCGGGAATCTTCTGTTTTGACGCTCGCTCGCTTGTTTCAGAAACAGCGTCGGGTGCCTGCGGCGCGGTGAGCAAACTTAGCTGATCGACCAAACTGGTTTTGAGTTCGGCATCTTCGATTGTGATTGTGATTGCGAAGGCCAATGCCGCCGTGATCAATGACGCTGGCGGATGTTGGGACGTCAGCAAGCGCTGGATGTTTGTTGTCAGCGTCAGCCGCAGTTTCTCGTCTTCAAAAGACTGTTTCCCAATCGCTTGAACGATCACCGAATCCATTCGGATGGTCTTCAAAATTGCCGCGTCGTGAGTTCGAGGATCGGTGGTTCCAGTCAGCTCCAGCAGCAGGTCGGATTGCCCGGCTACCGAGTTCAAAGTTTCATTAGCCTGTGTCGCGCTCTGGACAGCGAGCTCGAACCAGCTCACAAGTTTCGCCGCTGAGATCTGCTGTCGCGCCCAGCGTTGCGATGCGTTGA
>JBDNFT010000354.1:0-5659 GCA_041689695.1 Planctomycetaceae bacterium
GAGATTCGCACCAACAGTACGCCAGCACGCAGCAGTCCGAGCGACGCGAAGATCACGACTGATGCTTCGACAATTTTTGGACTGTCGGCTGCGAGTGCGAAGTTCAGGCCCATTCGCATTACGATGAGACCTGCTGCGACCAGAATCCAACCCGCAATTTCTCGAATCCAAAACAGCATTGATGGAACTCCCGTAAACCAAAACCACAAACTTTAAAATATCAGTTATATCTTTTAATCCCGCTTACAGGTTCTGACCTGCAAAATTCTTTTCATTCAACTGCCCGGGCGTGGCATCTGCGTCTTTCCGCTCGCGCACCACTTTTCGGCGAGATTTCAGGCGACCGCGCACGATCATTCTAAAGTCTGCATGATGACTCAACAGCAAGACAGATCGCAAATAGATGCGAGCCTGATCGCGGGTCATCTGCCGCCATGCAATTTCATTACACACAATCCACAATGCAACGATGCTTCCCAGCAATAATGAGCAACCCGGAATAAACGCCTCGTTTGTAATCCATTCTCGCAGGTTTTGATTGAATGTCTGCGGCGTCGGCAATGTGCTCAGCAGAATTCGAGAGACAAAAATTACGCCCATGAGAATCGCACCGCCGCGAATTGCGGCACCGATCAGGCGAGAGATTTCGCGAACAGCCTTGCCAGAATCAAACGTCATTTCTCCACGGAACACCGCACCAATCGTAGCGAAGAAAGCGATGATGGGGCGTTTTGCGGCTCGCTGAAGCAAGTTGCGATTTCGATTGATGAACATCAAGAGACACAGAATCAGAAACACCGTCAGTAAGCCGACCAGTCCGCTGAAAGCATCGCCACGTTTGGGTTCGCGAAAGAACAAATCTGCCTGCACGGCAACCAGTACCAGTACTCCGCCCGAAAATCGCAACGAGAGCAGAACAATAGCGATCATGAAGATGCGAAGCGGCAATCCTATGTCCGGTGCGACAAGAAACAGAAGTGCCGCTGCAGACGCGATGACTGAACCGATCGACAACCCGCTGAACTGCGAAGTCTCCGTTGTGCGTTCGAGAATATGCGTCACCTTCACTGCACACCTCCCGCAGCCACGCGGCCTGTTCGAGCGATCGACATTTGGCTGAGAACCAGTTGAATAGCATTGTCTTCGCCGGAGATTGCTACCGCAGCTCCCGAGCGGCGAAGTTCATATTGCAGTCGAGCCGCAAGTTCGCGCGTCCGAGTCTGTTCAGCCGCCAGCAGCAAACCTTCCGCCGTCAGCGATCGAATTTCTGTTGATTCTGCGGTTGGACGAAGAAACGTGGGCGACGGACAAACGATCGCCACACGATGATGTCGGGCCAACGCCATCTTGATGGCAGGCATCAGATGCGACAAACTTGGAACGCATTCCAACAGATCGGCCAGAATCACAAACACTTCGTTATCGCGGGCTTGTGTGACAGCGCGTGACAAGGCGTTGCTCAGAATTTCCATCCGCGCCATACCGTCATGGAAACCGCGATTTCGAACGGACACCACAGGCTCCATCCATGACATTCCGGACTGACTTAAAAAATGCTGAGCAAACGTCGCCATGAGCGGATCGTCATAGACCAGTTGCAACTGTTTCACGGGGGACAAGTGATACAACTGTGCCAGAACAGCCGCCAGGCGATATCGTTCCCGCAGCCTGCGGTGCGCCCACGGAGAAACTGGAAACAGCAGAAACGGAATATGATTGACGCGAGAATCAAGCAGCTCAGGAAACTGTTCTGCAGCCACGGTCATGGCTGCTTCCAGCAGCTGATTAGACATACGATCGGGAACTGGTGCGGGGTTCGCGCTGAAATCGGACAGCGCTTCCAACAAGCGATGAAACCCACGATCGCCTGTTCCGGAAGGAATTCGCCGCAAACCCCGTTCGTCGAACAGCATCGCGCCAACCGGGTCACCAGCGGAAGTCGCAGCTTTTGCCACGCTTGCTGCGACAAAATTCATCTGGTCGATCAGTCTCATTCCGTAACCGCCAGTTCGCGTTCCGATGGAACCGTCAACGAAGAGCTGCAATCGCACGGGGACTTCAGATTCGTATTGTCGAGTCATCAGTTTGTCGCGACGTGCTGACACTTTCCATGCGATGCTTTTCGGAGGATCACCAGGGGCATATTCACGAAGCTCTAAAAGTTCTGACCCCATGCCGGACCGTTGCAGTCGATGAATACCATGCTGCGGCAGCGAATTGATGCGCTTCACCATCGGCTGCGCATCGGAAGTATTCTGATACGCGGGCAATACGCGAAAGGTTTGAACAAGCGGAATGAACCGTGCGGCTCGAAAGAAGCCCTGACGATCTGTCAGCACGATGTGAAATCCCGGCAACCGCAACTGCCCGGCCCCCAGGACTCTGCCGCGATACTGAAATACGGCCGTATGAATTCGTGATCGAATTGTCACGTCGTTATCCTGATCCAAAACGGACAGATTTTCAGGAACCACATCGCGGATCTGAACGTTCGCACCGATGCCGATCAGCGACGTCGTGAGCCGAACTTCGACAGAGACTTGACGACCAGCCCACAGAATGCCGCTGGATTCCGTGCGTCCGTTGACACTGCGTTCAAACTTCAACTGACGCAGTTCGAACCAAACCCGCCACGTAAAATAGAGCCATTCCGCCAACAGCCAAACCAGCACAGAAAGAGACAATAATGACAACCCCGTTTGTTGTCTCAGGATGCCAAGAAACAGCCCGGCGATCGCGGGCAATGCCAGCCATCGCGCCAGAGCTGTCATCGGCGTCTGTCCTGCAAAACAGGCACGGATCGAATGATGGCCGCAATAACGTTTGAGACCGTGCGTCCATCCATTTCGGCTTCCGGTCGCATGATCAGACGATGCGCCAGTACGGGAACACAAATCGCCTGAATATCTTCATGCGTCAAATATCCGCGACCAGACAGCAATGCGTGGGCTCGTCCGGCTTTCATCAGATTAATGGCCGCTCGCGGACTTGCACCAAGAACCAGGTCCGGATGCTGACGGCTCTGACGCACCAAATCGATGATGTATTCCTGCAATTCGCGCGAACCATAGACAGTGTCCAGCTGTTGCTGAATCGACAGGATCTCGGCCGCCGTCGTGATGGCTGTTGGCTTCACGGTCTGCCGACTATGAAGTTCCAGCATGTTTACTTCCTGTTCGCGTTCCGGATAGCCCACAAAAATGCGAAACAGAAATCGATCCAGCTGCGCCTCGGGAAGCCGATACACGCCTTCCTGTTCGATCGGATTCTGCGTTGCGAGCACCATAAACGGCGACGGCAGCGGCAGCGTCTTACCTTCGATTGTGACTTGTCGTTCCTGCATCGCTTCCAGCAGCGACGATTGCGTCCGAGCTGGCGCGCGGTTGAGTTCGTCGGCCAGCAGAAGCTGACAGAAGACAGGGCCTTTACGCAGCACGAAGTCGCTGGTTTGACGATCGAGTACTTGAGTTCCTGTGACGTCAGATGGCAGCAAATCCGGCGTGAACTGGACTCGTTCGAAGTGAATACCAAGTACCGTTGAGAACGTGCGGCACAACGTTGTCTTGGCTGTTCCCGGAACGCCTTCGAGCAGCACGTGACCGCCAGCAACCAAAGCCATCAACATTTGGTCGGTGACGTCGGTCTGACCCACGACGACCTGTTCGACAGCATGGAGGGCTCGTTGACGCAGTTCGTTGACGCGAAGAGCCAACTCGTTCGGATTCTGTGCTGTCACCAGTAAAAACTTTGCTGTTGTGTTTTGTGAAAACTTCATGGGGGGAGACGCGGTTGAAGTTTCAACACCAGATCTCTGGCCAGAAGTGTATACCGCAAGTGCCGACGTTTGAAGCCGACTGATCTTTGTTTGAGCCGCAGGCGCTAGCCTCGGGCTTACGGTGGTCTTTGTTTGAGCCGCAGGCGCTAGCCTCGGGCCTACGCGAACAGTGTTTTTACTGCGAACAGCCAGTGGCACAACAGAATGGCCCGACGCTAGCGCGTTCGGCTCACACACAACATGGCTCTGCCCAGTCAATGTTCATCAAAGAACAGATAGTTCCTGATTGCGGAGGCCAACCAGTCCTTTCGAAAATAGTTCGGCCAGTAATGTCGCGGTCCGATTTCTTCCGTCAGGTTCAATTCCTGAATTTTATTTCCGCAGTATCCCAAGTGTTTTTTGTCACGTCTCGTCACACCGGTATACCCCAGAGCACCACCTGAAAACGGCCGACGCAGTGGATAAATCAAGAGAGCCGGGTCGCAGGAATTTCTAAGGTTCAGGATGCACTCAACCGAACACAACGCTCGATCATAGCGATAGCCTGGATTCATCCAGTTGTGATCCATCGCTGAAGCCGCAAACACAGCTCGAAGTCGATGCTGCGGATGCGGTCCGGATTTGAGCGTATATTCTTCCACTGCCCCGCCTCCGAGTAAATGCAGGGATGACGCAATGACTCGAGTTCCATGGCTGTGTCCAATAAGGCAGACGGGGCACTCGGACGGAATCTGCTGTATGAGGCTTGCCATATAGAAGCCGTTCCGACCAGCACGGCGGCCCAAACGATTGACATCAAATTGAATGATCGGGGAAATCACGGGACGATCGCTGGGCCACGAAAAATAGATCATTTGAATCTGTTGATTGGAGCTTGCCTTGTGCAACCATTTCCATGTTTCACAGGATTCTTTCAACACATCATCCCAGCTCACAAAGCTGCCGTGGCAAAAGATGCAGACGGGTATGTCGGGCTGCATGGTCTGTGTGAACTCATCAATGTTGGTACGACGAAATCCGGCGCACTGATCGTACTTTGTGACTCTAGGACAAAACGCTGGAGCTGAAGTGTCAAAATCCTGCGGCGACGCATAGGAATCAACAATCCAATAGCCCGGAGGATTGCTGGGGGACGGCGATGCCATTGGATCAGAAATGACGGAGTCCAGATACGCTTCTGGCTGCTCAGTCTGATCGTGTGCATCAACGACTGCGATTTCCTGTGCATCAACGGCTGCCACGGAAATCAGCAACATTGTGATGCCAAGCCAGATGGCTCGCAAAACCCTGTGGATCGACTGCATTTCGGAAGAACCCTGACTTTACCGAACTTCGCTAAGAGTCGTCTCTTCCGTGAAAAGCGGCGGAACAATCGTCAAAATGGCGCAAATCCCAAGCGCCCGCCGCAGAGGTTCAGATCACTTGATGTAAGTCTTGATGTTAAAAATCGCTCCTCTGATGACAAATTCGGACATTTGCCAGGGTGGTTTTGAATGAATCCGACTGACTGACAAAAGTCCTGCCACTTGGCTGTCAACGGGAGACACAATTCAGGCTCTTCCGATTTTGCCGATGCATTCGGTGAGATATTTTCGCGATCGATTAATTTCAGTAGTGACCTCATCGACCGTTTCCAGAATCGGTATTCCGCGTGGAACCGGATGCATGAAAATTTCCGTCCAGCCCTGATACTTGATATCCCGCAGTGCTGTCAGCATGGGAGCGAAGTCCAGGTCTCCGCGACCGGGCATCTGCAACAGTTCTTCCTCTTTTGGCAGACGCGTCATACAACCGTTGCCATGCTGCCATGCATAGAACATGGCAATGCTGTCCCCAAGATCGCGAATGAGCGTTGCTAACTCGTCTGCATCTTGTTTGAGATGA
>JBDNFT010000355.1:0-2764 GCA_041689695.1 Planctomycetaceae bacterium
AACCCGGCCTCGACCTGCACAACTTGATGGATTACTTCCAGCAGGCGGAATCACTCGATCAGGCCATCCGCGAAATCATCGGGATGGATGCTGATGCGGTTCAAGAGCGTTTTACAAAATTCGTACAGGCTCATCCGAATCTGGCGTCACACCAGATCAAGTTTCTCGATCTGCTCCAGAACCACATCGCCAAATTTGGCTCGATCAAAACCGACGAACTCTACGAGGCACCATTCACCACGCTGCACAGCGACAGCTTGGATGGACTCTTCGACAAGTCCTTGGCGGACGAACTGTTCTAAATCATCGGCTCATTTCAGAAAGGTAACGATCAAGGATGACAAAAAAGCCTGTAATACACACGAACAACGATGACAACCTGCCTGCGGTGTTTGATTTGGAACGCCTCGCGCGGTCCATCCAGACGGCTCATGAGGAATTGGCCCGACAGGCATCAAAAGCGGTCAATGTGAGCCTGACAGTCAGGAACTGGTTAATCGGTCACTACATCGCCGAGTTCGAATTGAACGGCGCGGACCGTGCGTCCTACGGTGACAAGTTGCTTGATCGGCTAGCGATTCGTCTCAGTGAACTGGGCGTAAAAACCTGCGAAAAACGCAGGCTTTACCACTATTTGCGGTTCTACAATACCTACCCGGAGATTGTGCGGTCACTGTCCGCACAATCTCAGAAATTGCTGTTGTCCGGTGTTCAGAAAAAAACGCCGCCAAAAGTGCGGTCAGCGCCCGCACTTTCCGTTTCGCAGCTCATCGACTCGCTTTCCTACACCCATCTGGAACTTCTGGTGGCGTTGGATGAAGAAGACAAGCGGGCCTTTTACGAAACGGAGTGCATTCGTGGCATCTGGTCAGTTCGTGAGCTGAAACATCAAATCGCCAGCCTTCTCTATGAACGAAGCGAACTGTCGATCAACAAGCAGCAGCTATTGGAGAACACGGCAGCCGGAGTCGAGCAGGCATCCTCGCGACTGACCATCCGTGATCCATACATCTTCGAATTCCTCGGCCTCAGGCCAACGGAAATCATGAGCGAATCGCATCTCGAAGACCAGTTGCTGGATAAGTTGCAGGAATTCCTTCTGGAACTCGGACAGGGGTTTTGCTTCGAAGCTCGCCAGCGTCGAATCCTGATCGGCGATACTTACAACTTTGTCGATTTGGTGTTTTACCATCGCATCCTGAACTGCAACCTGCAACCTGCAACCTGCAACCTGCAACTTGAATTAATTCCCTGGTCCCGTGTTCCTCCCAATCTCCGCTGGCAGAACATACAACATAGGTCTTTCGAACCCTTCAGACCATGACAATTCACAAGCCGCACCGATGAAACTCAACCGGTCGAAACGAAAGAAGATCGTGCTGAAATCAGCTGACTCTGGATCAAAGGCCGAGATGACGTTCGTGAACATCCCGCCCTGCCCTGCAGGATTTCTGATGGGCAACCGTGGACAAAATAAAAGCGAAGAACCCGTTCACCGCGTGGTGATTCCGGAAGACTTCTGGCTGGGCGAAACACCGGTCACACAGGTTCAATTTGATGCATGGCCGGGAGCAAAAAAACGGGGAGAGGACCATTGGCCCAGCGGAAACCCAAATCATCCGGCCAACAATCTTAGCTGGAACGATGCTATGGAGTTTTGCGACTGGCTGACGAAGACTCATGCCCGCCAGTTTCCGAAAGGAATTATTGCGGCAGAATTGCCGTGCGAAGCACGTTGGGAATACGCCTGCCGGGCCGGCACCACGACGGACTATCACACGGGCGATGGTGCCGCCGCGTTACGCGAGGCCGGATGGTACAATGGAAATTCGGAATCTGAGACGCAGGCACTGAAGCAAAAAGCGAGAAATGACTTTGGACTGTATGACATGCACGGCAACGTTTGGGAATGGTGTCTGGATCGCTGGGACGAACACGCCTATCGACGCCGCTGGGACGAGATTACCGATCGGGAAACGTATGCGATGAACGAGCAATTCGGTGGTCAGGATTCTAATCCGTCCCGGGTGTTGCGTGGCGGGTCGTTCGGGTTCACGGCCGACGGGTGCCGCTCGCCTTTGTGCGCATCCGTATTCCTCGGACTCGCGTCCGAGGCTATCGCCTGTCGTTGCTCCGCAACTGGCAAACAATCGCCACGCGACGGCAGGATCGAGGGAACATGTTTCATGATCGTGACGCGAAAGATCCCAACACGCGAACGCCTGTCGTTGCTTTGCAACTCGGACGTGACCGGATCGCTGACCTCGGACTTGCGTCCGAGGCTAATGCCTGTCGTTGCTTCGCAACTGGCGGGCGTCGGATGGATTTTCGATGATGGATCAATTAAACAACCTTGGCTTCGATCATGCCGCACACAATCGCAACGCGATGACAGGCGATAGCCTCGGATGCAAATCCGAGGAAAAATGACCACAAAAATCAACAGAGTCGCAACGCGACGACAGGAGCATGCATGTCGACACATCACGGTATCCTTCTGCACGTGGTGTTTTCCACGAAGTATCGAAGGCCGCTTCTCGCAGATGCGTGGCGGGACGATTTGTTCGCCTATATCGGCGGAATAGTCGACGACCACAAAGCCACACTGCTCAAGTCCGGAGGTATCGAAGACCACGTCCACCTACTGCTCCGCATCCATCCGGAATATGCCATTTCCAAAACCTTACAGTTGTTGAAAGCCAACTCGTCAAAGTGGATCAACGAGATGGGCAAGACTGACACTCGGTTTGAATGGCAACGAGGA
>JBDNFT010000356.1:0-2596 GCA_041689695.1 Planctomycetaceae bacterium
TGTTGTCGCTGAATCGCCGTGCAATCTCTGTAGTTACTGATTTGACCAGCTTCGTCGTATCTGAATCATGCGTCAGACTGATCGGAAAATGCAGATGTGCCCCGTTGCCAGAGTGGGCCATGATTGGTTCAGGCCACCCCTGTTGCATCATCAAGTCGAACACATCATTGGCTCGCTGGATTGCAGCCGCCTGCTCTTCGTCGGTCGATGATATTTCAGCCGGTCGAACAGGATCAAAATCGAGGTAAAGCCATCGTCTCAATAGGATGTCGGAATCCGATGTCGTGGTGGCGGCAAAATCCTGAATCCTGTTCTTCGCCCTTGCGAGTAACGACGTGTAGACGGGGTTCAGGGTGAAGTAGACGCCTTTCGATGTCCATTGGCGTGCATGGTTCTGCACTGCATCGGCCGCCGCGTCGGGAGTCTTAAAATACCCGGAGTCCGTCCGTGTCTTACGTCCATCGACTCCAAGTATCCGGATCTCGATGGTTGATTCAGCACCGTGAAAAGTCGTCAATGCTTCGACGATCGTCTGACGACATATTGTCTTGATTGTTTGGGCGGACGTCGCCATAATAGGTCTCCGTGTTTGATTGTTGCTGTCGATCCCACCTTGCGAGTGCGATCGAAAATGTGTGTGTTGCGAATCGAGAAGCCCGTAGTTCCCACTGCGGGCTTTTTTTATTGGTCGAACAGGGACCGCTGTTGCAGATCCCACGGCATTGACGGCCGATGTGCTGACTCTGCCGCGTAGGTCGGCAGTCCGATTGCCGCGCGACAATCCTGAACCGAGTGCCCGATATGCTTGGCGATTTTTGCCCAGGGGACACCAGCTCCTCGTCCAGCACGAATGAAGGCGATTTCGTCGGGCGTCATAAAACACCGTCCAGTCGATCGCAGGAAAACAAGTCGAAGTCGTCTGAAGTCGTCTCAGGGATTGGCCTGATTGATGGCAAGTCGAGAAGCCGCCGCGCCTCGTCAACGCTGACTCTCAAGTGACCTGCGATTCGGTCGAGCGGGATGTTATTTCGAACGGCTTCTTGCGCCTCAGCGATTTGATCGGCGTCGCGATATGGCAGACTCATACTCCAGCCTCCTGCAAAGCCTGACGTGCGGCCTCAGACTGACGACGTCGCTGTGCTGGAGTAATCACAGGGGCAGCGGGAGACTCATCGGCATTTTGCGGCGCGAAGTAATCCTTCGTCGGTCGTGCGATTGTGCGACGGGCTGCCTTTGCCTCTTTGGCCGCTGGCTTTGGGTTTTCCCTTGCCGCTTCGAATTCAGCCAAATGCTTATCGCTGCTCTTGTACCGCCTGCGAACTGAATCACGGCGAGCGACGTTGATCGCACCAAGCGTTCCATCTTCGATGTGACCGATAATTGTACCAACGGCTAAATCGTAGCGCTTTGCCACTGCTGTTGATGAATGCCATTCCATAAAAATCCCCTCAAGAGTTTTGGATATAAATCCGTGAACTGTTGAGGGGAGTATTCAAATAGTGACCGTACAAGTCGTACGGTCTGACCGTGAAAATTTTACGGTCTGACCGTAGTGTTGATCAGCACCCATTTTTCGACCGTTAGGCCGATGTCGTCAATGATGTTTTTTAGTGCTCGAGGATAGTTGTCGCGGTCACCTTTGGTTGTGATGCCCAGTTGATTCAGTTTCGATTTTGGAACGGCGTTCGGAGAAGCCGCCATCAGTGCTTCCATCAGACGCCAATGGTCTTCATTTGGGATCGTGACGGATTTGGTGAATCCATCGCGTTTCAACGTTTGTTTGACGTCGCACAATCGCAGATTGAATGGCAGTGTTTCAGCGGGTGGAATGTTCCCTGCGCAGGGAACATTCGCTTTGCTCGCAGACTCACGCTCAAGTTCCAGATGGATCTGGATTTTGCCTGATTCATACTGGCTGCCATGCAGGATTTTGCAAGCGTGTCGCGAGCTAATGAGTCGCGATCCCTCAGTGATTCCTTCGGCAGTTTGCAGCACAATGTCATGCCACGTGCGCGCGTGACAATGCCCGTGTTTCAATACGTTGACCCTGTTAAACCAAGTGTCTTTGCGTGCTTCATAGACGATTCGAACCCACGGCAGCAAGAGTCTGAAATCCTGAATAATAGTCTCTATAATGTCGCTGAATTCAGGCTCAGGAGGTCCACCGCCAAGCGTGGCTAATACACTCAGAAGTTCATTGATCTTGTAGATGCTTTCCGTAAGAACGCCAAGTTCTTTGGTTACGCTTCCACTTGACACACGCACATCAACAGCCTTCGCTGTAGTCTCAACTTCACGTAGCCAGTCGGCGTGCTCTTTTGAGATTTGTGTGCGGTCTGATTCTGTTTTTTTCTCTGCCACAACATCACCTTGTCTTTACGGTGATCGTCTTAAAAAAACAACGCGGAAAAACTGGTAAGACTTGCCAGTCTTGTCGGGAGCTACCCTATTCCGCGTTGACTCGAATTCTATCTGCCGGCCGCTTTCTTTGCAGGCTTTCGCTTTACAGGCTTCGCTTCCTGCACTGGAAACAGCCAGTCATGTACGAAGGCGGACACGTCTACAAGCCGCTGGTCGTCAATGCCCTGGCGATAAA
>JBDNFT010000357.1:0-5742 GCA_041689695.1 Planctomycetaceae bacterium
GTCTACGGGCCACATTGGTACGCGGGCCCGGACTACACTGCAAAGCAGGAGATTTATCCTGCCGTGCCGCAGAACCGCAACGGCTACGCTGATAACTTTTTTAACTGGGTGCATGACTTCGACAAGGATGGATGGAATGACATTTTGGTTGTCGGATTTCCTGGCACTCCGGGTTACGTCTATAAGAATCCAGGCAAAGATGGATTGACGGGGCTTTGGGAGAAACATCAGGTTGCCGATTCCGTCAGCAACGAAGCACCGCAGTTTGCGGATGTCACGGGTGACGGAGTTCCAGAACTTGTTTGCACTCGAAAAGGGAATTATGGCTTCTATCTGCCTGATGCTTCACAGCCGCTTGGTGCATGGAAGTTTGTCGCGGTCTCAGAACCGACGGCCCCGACTCCGTTTGGTCATGGACTTGGCGTTGGCGATGTGAATTCTGATGGTCGCATGGACATCATCGCCACCGACGGGTGGATGGAGCAACCTGCGGTAGGTCCCGTGGAAGGCATTTGGAAGTTTCACAAATATCCATTCGCCCGCGCCGCGGCAGACATGTTCGCTTACGACGTGGATGGTGACAAGGATGCCGACATTATCACCTCGTTGAGTGCACATGATTTTGGTTTGGCGTGGTATGAGAACACGGGTACAAACGGTGACGGTGAAATTCAGTTTGAAAAGCATTTGTTGATGGGCGAAACGAAGTCTGACAGCCCATACGGCGTGTTGTTTACCGAACTTCATGCTGTCAAACTTGCTGACATGAATGGCGACGGACTGCTTGATATTGTGACAGGGAAGACGTACTGGTCGCATCATGCACAGAGTCCAATGTGGGATGCTGGTGCAGTGACGTATTGGTTTGAACTGAGTCGCGAGGCCGATGGAACCGTCGATTTCATTCCACATCTGGCCGACGGCGATGCTGGAATTGGTCGTGGGTTGGTCGTCGATGATCTCAACAATGACGGGTTGCTCGATATAGCATGTGGCGGGATGAAAGGCGCGAATGTCCTGATGCACGTCGCGACAAAAGTCACGGAAGCTGAGTTTCTGCAGTCGCAACCGCAGAAGTCAAAGGATATGGCCGAAGGTCTGTCTCCTGAAGAGGCGGCCAAACATATGACCGTGCCTCCAGGCTTCAAGGTGCAACTCGCCGCAGGCGAACCGATGGTGCATCAGCCGATTGCAATGTGCTTTGATCACAAGGGTCGACTGTGGGTTGCCGAGGCTCACACATATCCAATTCGCGCAGCTCAAGGCGAAGGTAGGGACAAGATTCTGATCTTCGAAGACACAACCGGCGATGGCGTGTTTGATACGTCAAAGACTTTTATCGAAGGCTTGAATCTGGTGAGCGGTCTGGAAGTTGGATTCGGTGGTGTCTATGTCGGTGCGGCTCCGTATTTGATGTTTATTCCGGATCGCGATGGGGATGATGTGCCAGATGGGAAAAGAATCGTTGCCGCTCAAAGTAGGTCCTTTCTGCCGGAAAGGACTTTCGCCGCAAGGCGAACCGAGAGCGGGGAACTGTTCGGCGCTACTGATGAACCTGAGCGTGATCTCCGTCGTCGTGAATCTGGAGTGAAAACTTCTTTGGTCGCAGGTCGCAACGAGTCGCGAAGTCCTGCCCGGCAGGCAGGACCTACTAATCGCTCAACACTGCAATTCCCCAAAGACGTGCCTGCTGGTGCCATTGTCCTGCGTGACGGCTTCGGCTGGCAGGACACACATGAAACTCTCAACACATTCATTTGGGGACCGGACGGCTGGTTGTACGGATGTCACGGAGTCTTCACGCATTCCAAAGTGGGTAAACCAGGAGCAATTGATGAAGATCGCTTGCCGCTCAACGCTTCGGTCTGGCGATATCATCCCCAGAAGGATATTTTCGAAGCGTTCATGAACGGCACAAGCAATCCCTGGGGAGTTGACTTCAACGACAAAGGCCAGGCGTTTATCACGGCCTGCGTGATTCCGCATCTGTGGCACGTGATACAGGGAGCCCGTTATCATCGACAAGGCGGGCAGCACTTCAATCCGTACACGTACGACGACATTAAAACCATTGCCGATCATCAGCACTACGCTGGCAATTTGGCGGATTCCGCCTGGTGGGGACATGAACCCCAAGCTGCAGGAGCGACTCTTGACGCTGGCGGCGGACACGCTCATGCCGGTGCCATGATTTATCTCGGCGACAACTGGCCGGACGAATATCGCAACAAAATCTACTTCAACAACGTGCATGGCAATCGCATCAACTGCGACGTGTTGGAACGCGAAGAGGGTTCCGGTTACGTCGGCCATCACGGCAAGGATTTACTGCTTGCGAACGATCATTACTATCGCGGCATCAATCTGCGATATGGTCCCGATGGCAGCGTTTACCTGATCGACTGGTACGACAAAAACGCCTGCCATCGTACGAATCCCGAAATCTGGGATCGCAGCAATGGGCGGATTTATCGTATTTCGCACGGCACAACAAAAGCACAGTCGGTCGATATTCATCAAATGAGTGACGCTCAGCTCGTCGAGGCTCACAGTCACCGAAACGACTGGTACGCGCGAATGGCGCGAAAGACATTAATGGAAAAGGGGCTTTCTGGTGATGCGACTGTTGCCCTGTCGAAGCTTGCTGTTGATGGCTCGCTGACTGTTGAGTCTCGACTGCGTTATCTTTGGACGTTGCATGCGTGTGGAGCTATCGGCGAAAAGATGACGCTGGAGTTGCTCGGCGACAAAGAAGAATATGTTCGAGCCTGGGCCATACAATTCGAACTGGAAGATAAATCTGCATCGGATTTTGTCGTGAATCGCATGCAGGAACTCGCCGCGACCAATTCGTCCGCTGTGGTCCGCATGTATCTGACATCTGCCCTGCAGCGACTCCCCATCAACCAGCGTTGGGGCATTGCAACGGCGCTGGCGATGCATGGTGAAGACGCAAATGACCATAACCTGCCGCTGTTGCTATGGTACGGAATCGAACCGCTGGTGACAGACAATCCAACGCAGGCGATTGAGCTGGCTTTGACGACACAAATTCCAACAGTGCGACGCTTCATCTTCCGCCGCGCTGCGGCAACGAATGAAACGCTCCCCGCCGTCGTTGCGGCGCTCGGCAATGCGAAAGACGTGGAAACACAACAACTCATCATGGAAGAAATGATGGCATCATTTGAAGGCCGCGTTGCGATTCCGATGCCGGAATCATGGAATGGTGCGTATGAAGTGCTCGCCAGAAGCACAGAACAATCCGTCCGTGATCGCGCCGACCAACTCGCTGTCCTCTTTGGTGACCAACGCGTCTTCGGGGCAATGCGGTCGTTACTGGGCGATCCGAATCAGGATATCGCTCGCCGTCAGCAAGCGTTGAGCGTTCTTGTCAAAGGGCAGGACAAGGAATCAGCCGAAGTTCTACTCAGCGATGCGGTTCTGACTAATGTGGATCTGCAGTCCGCTGCTGTGAAAGCTCTTGCAACACTCGGCGCTGACAAAACACCGACAGCTTTACTGGATCGATACAACAAACTCAGCAACGAAGTCCGCGCGGATACCGTCAGCACGCTGGTATCGCGACCAGCGTGGACAAAACTACTTCTCACAGCCATCGGCAGCGGTGCAGTGCCAAGTGGTGACCTGGGCGCGTATCATGTGCGGCAGATACTTTCCTTCAACAACAAAGAGCTGAACGAGTTACTAAAGGCTCACTGGGGCGAGATTCGTGAAACCGCCGGTGATCGCAAAGAGCAAGTTGTTGCGTGGAAAAAAGAACTGACGCCGAAAGTTCTGGCGAAGGCCAATCCCGGAAACGGACGTAGAATCTTTTCGAAGACTTGCCAAAATTGTCATCGCCTCTTTGGTACTGGCGGCCAGATTGGTCCTGACATCACGGGCTCAAACCGAGCCAACCTGGATTACATCCTGGAAAACATGCTCGACCCGAGCGCGGTTGTGGGGCGTGATTATCAGATGACTGTCGTCGCCCTGAACGATGGTCGCTCGATCAGCGGATTACTCAAACAGGAAACTGACAGCGCGATCACAATTCAGACGATCAATGATAAAGTCGTGGTGCCGAAATCTGAAATCGAAGAACGCAGCTTGTCGAGCGTCTCGATGATGCCCGAACGTCAGCTTGATCCCATGACAAAAGAGGAAGTTCGCGATCTGATCGCATATCTGGGCAGTGCGAATCAGGTTGTTCTCGCAGGCCCAGCATCACCGATCAACGCAAAGACTGGTAAGGTTCCAGGAGCCCTCGAAGGCGAAGCAATGAAGATCGTTGAAAAGACCGGCGGCAATGCGGTGAGTCAAAACATGGGCGGCTTCAAGGCTGATCGTTGGAGCGGCTCTGATCATTTATGGTGGACCGGAGCAAAACCCGGCGACAAACTGGGCCTGGGAATTTCCGTCGAACAGGACGGTACTTACGATGTTGAAATCGTACTGACCCGAGCTCGCGATTACGGCATTGTTAAATTATCGATCGATGATGTTGTGTTTGATACTGCCGTTGATCTTTTCAATGTTCCGGAAGTAATAACCACTGGAGTGCTGACGTATCCAGCAATTGCCCTCAATAAGGGCAACCATCGCCTGACCTTGGAAATCGTCGGTGCGAATCCGAACGCAGCAAAGGCGTACATGGTGGCGGTGGATTATGTAAGGCTGGTGCCGACCGAGAAATAGTCGTAGTGGATTTCGCCAGAAATCCTGCAGGAGCATTGAATTCTGGCAAATCCCACTACAAATAAAGATCGGCTCAACGGGTATTTTTCATTCTGCCGCTCGCCAATTATTTCAATGCGATTTGCGTTTCTAATCGTCCTGTCATTCATCGTCCTGTCACTAAAAAACCGAGGTCAATTTTAACGAGTGCAGCCTGCTCAACGAACCTTGCGAATCCGATGTGCGGGTTCTGTGTCGTTTTCGTAAACTTCAATTGGCAGGACGATTAGGGTCAGGACGATGAATCGCAGGATTGCACAGGAGATTTTGGCGAATTCCCCTACGACTAAATCCGCAAGTTATAAAACCCACGTTCCTCGGCCCAGGTCAGTGTGTCTCCTGTTCAACGCTTACTCATTCGGAAGGATAAACAGCTCTCACCAGACGGGCTGCATTGCCTTGTGTCGGAATCGGCTGGGCATATTCGGGCTGCGTCATTGATCCACTTGCAGGCTGGATGTCAGATTGACGCTGTTGATGTTCAACCGTACTTCCACGCATTTGCGGAAATGTTCGAATTGTTGTTTCGATTTGCTTCTCTTGAATCACCTTCTGATTGTCTGAAGTTGTCAGTTGCATTTTGATAAAACGTGACAGATTCATTTCCAGCGGCAGCCCGGTGGGTCGATCGATAATGCAGCGGCCCAGACTTTGCCCACCGATGATGCGAAGTCTTCCGACGTCAGAAGGAGCCCCTGCTTCACCGGCGGCAACATGCCCGGTAATTTCGATTTCAGCAGATTCTTTGTTCAATGATGCAAGACGATACTTAGACGTCAGATGAATTGGCACGGGCTGCATCAAACGACGCTCTCTGGTCCAGAGATCTCCCAGCATCACTCGAGTTGCGGATGCAGCATCGACGGTGTTGACATAGGGCAGCAGTCCGATCGAATCGTCTACAAAATTCGCCACGCCATCATCACCAAAGCGATTGCTGATTTCAGAAAGCAGTGTCTCGCGACGCGAAAGCGGGAAGTTGGCACCACTACGTTCCAGAAA
>JBDNFT010000358.1:0-3769 GCA_041689695.1 Planctomycetaceae bacterium
GCCGGGCGAACGAAATGGATTGAGCAATTCACGGCGCGTCCATGTGCCCTGCCAGTTTCGCAGTGTCATACGTATTCGCCGTCGCGTGGTCATGGCTTCGTCGTCCTCCATTCGCGCCCACGCGACAGCCATCGGTTCGTGCAGAACTTTGAACCCTTGTGCCGCAACGTCCAGCGGAACAATACAGTCCTCACCGATTGCGGGATTCATAGTCAAAAAAAGGCTGCGTCGAAGCGCGAAGCAGGCTCCCGCAACCACTGCCAGAATCCCGAGTTGCGATTCCAGCTCCCGCAGACGCAATTCATAGTTCCAGTAGTGCCCCTGGCATGCCTGCACGTCGAGCGTCGGCTGCGAACCGTAAAGAAGACGCCCATCGACTGCGCCCACGTCAGGATTGCTGAATCGTCGGGCGACAATCTTGAGGAACTGAGGCTCAAACGTGACATCCGCGTCGGTAAACACAATCAGGTCGCTGTCAATAGTGCTGATGGCAGCATTCTGAGTCGCCGTCTTACCAAGACCAGGGCTTTCGTGCAGGCGCACGCCGCGATCAGAAAAACTGCGAATGATCGACGTTGTGGCGTCAGTGGAACCGTCCGATGCGACAACAATCGATCGCCGATCCGGCGGATACTCGCACATCAAAAGATTCTCGATACGCTGACGGATCACTGACTCCTCGTTGTGGACCGTCAAAAGCACTGTGATCGTCGGCAGGGTCTGGTCATCGCATTTTGCTTCTGCCGGCCCAACTGAACCACGAATAAATTTCCGCAGTCCGTTGATTGCTGACAACGCTCGGCCATAACCGTCATAGATCCAGTACAGAACCGCTGTCGAGGTGAGTGTAATAGCCCACAGGAACATAACAGTTTCCAGACTTTGTAAGGAATTGCGATTTGGACACGCCCAATCGATCACTAAAGCTAGTCCAATCTTCAAATTGGAGATAGATCTGATCCGTAAACCAGCAGAAACTCCTGACCGATCGATCTTCAGTCAAGACCCCGATCGGAATTCCACTCGACGTCGCCCTTGAGATCGACGTGATTCAATGCCGCTCCACAGCCAGCCAGACCAGTTACGGGCAGGCAGACAGGCTCTCGCCCTGTCGCAATTGTCAGAATTCCGCCAGAATGGCGACTATCTGCCTCTGAATTGGGCCGCCAGTCACCTGAACCTGGCCGTCAGCGTGGATATAAACGTCGATTTCGCTCCGGACGCCGAATTCCGGCAGGTAAATCCCCGGTTCAATGGTGAATAAAGTGCGGGGCAAAATGCGACGCGTTTCGTGAGTTTCAAGATTGTCCATGTGCGTGCCGTTGCCGTGAACTTCTTGTGCCAGGCTGTGCCCCGTGCGGTGACAGAAGTCTTTACCGTATCCCGCAGCTTCAATAACACCTCGAACGGCATCATCGACTTCCCAGCCTTGAGGTTGCCGCCCGGCGTCAAATGCGGATTTAACACACTCGACCCCAGCATCGCGACCGGCGGCAACAATGTTGAAAACCTTTGTGTATTTTTCCGGTACCGAAGTCCCGACGAAGCCCGTGCGTGTCAAGTCGCTGTAGATCGATCCTGGCTTATCCAGCTTCGCCCATAAATCAACAAGCACAAAACTGCCTTCGACGATCTTTGTATTCGCTCCGGTACCGGTTTCGTAGTGCGGATTTCCTCCATTGCCGTTCACGCCAACGATCGGAGGATGATAAGTCGTCATCTTGTTCTCAGCGAAGTGCCGCATGATTTCGTCAGAGACTGCAATCTCTTCAACAAAGCCATGAGCACGCACCTGCTCGGCGATAAACCTCCACGTTCGAGCGAATGCAGCATTTGTGACTTCCGATGCTTCCAGATGACTCGTCAACTGCGCATCCGTGAGCGTAGATTCGAACAGCGAAATCAAATCACCCGACGACACAACTTCGCAGCCAAATGATCTCACCAGTTCCACTGTCCCGGCATCAACGCGCGAGATATATGGATTGCCGTTACGCGGCGAATATTCCATCGCAACATACTTGTGCTCGCTCACGATCGCCTGAATTGCAGCTTCCAGTTCCTGCCATCGCAGGTAAATAACTTTGTCGCCAGGCAGATGATCCAACGCATCGGATTCGATGCGATGCACAAGTTTCTTCGGCGTGCCACTCGCGGGAATGAAATAGAAGTAGCGACGTGAAGCCATGAAGCCGTGGGGCATCTGCAGAATGCGCTGAGCCAGCACATTGCTGCCTCGAAAGTCATACAACAGCCAGCCATCGAAACCGAACTCGGACAGCGCTGACTGAATGGATTTGAGATCAAACATTGAAAATGACGTCCTGCTGAATGATTGGGCCAACTCACCTGTCGCCGCTGTCGTCAGACGGCGGGAATCTCTGGTTCACCCACCGTCTGGCGGGCTATCGATTTAATGCGTTTTCGCAACCCGAAACGTCAGTGAGGGATAGAATGGCTTACATTCATTGTCTCAAATCCCTCGCTGACGCTTCGGGTTACGATGAAATCCACAGCCCGCTGGCTGCGATGAATACGGTAATTTCGTTTCTGTCGCTCGTCTAAACAATCGAGACTACCAATTTTTCCCCACAAGAATTTTGTGATCATGCAATTTCTCCTGCAAGGCAATATCATTGCCATTTTCAGCTTAAGTCCGTCCGAAGTGCGTGCGGTGAAAATCGTCCTCACCTACAATTGGCGGATTAAAGTACACCCGAATAGCTGAGAATTACTGAAACAAAGATGGACGAACAAGACGAAAAATCGCCGCCGCTGAAGCCGGTCGAGAACCTCGAAGTCAAAGATGCTCAGGTGATTTTCACGAATGTGTGGAATGAACTGGTAGCCGAGTTCGGGCATGAGAACCTGAGATTCTCCAAAGAATTGATTCTGCTGGGCGGTGCACCGGGATCGGGAAAGGGCACAAACACCGAGTTCATTATGCAGGCACGCGACTTGACGTGCGAACCGATCATCGTAAGTTCTCTCCTGAACACGCCGCACGCTCAACGCATCAAGCAGGCGGGCGGAATGGTGGGAGATCGCGAAGTCGTCGAACTGGTCTTCCGAAAACTACTGGAACCAGAATACCGCGATGGTTGTGTGCTTGACGGTTTTCCGCGCACCAGAATTCAAGTGGAATGTCTGAATCTTCTGGTACTCAAAATGAACCAGCTCAGTCGCGAGTATCGCGAAACACCGCTGGCGATCAACTTTCGCAAGCCAACTATTCATGTGATGGTGTTGTTCGTTGACGAGAAGACCAGCATCGAGCGTCAATTGAGCCGCGGTCAAATCGTCAGAGAATTGAACATCAAAGCACTGGCTGAGGGCAAGGAACTTCAGGAAGAACGAGCGACCGACCTGGACCCTGAAGCCGCCCGCCGCCGTTATCGTGTCTTCAAGGATGAAACATGGGAAGCCCTGCAATCGCTGAAAGAAATCTATCACTACCACTTCGTCAATGCCCAGGGATCGGTCGAAAGCGTCGAACGAAATATTCGTAAAGAACTGGACTATCAGTCATCCCTGGAACTCGATCCGGAAACACATGATGCTGTGCGGCGACTGCCCCTGGCAAGTGACTTGATTACTCATGCACGCCAGGAACTTGTCCGACGCATGGACAGTTACCAGATTGAGCACCGCATTCTGTTTCACAGAGTGATTCGATTGATTGAAGAAAGGTTTATACCAATCGTCATTCGCCATGCGATTCCCGGAATGGCAGTAGTGAATTCGCAAGACTCGGCATTTGACGACCCGC
>JBDNFT010000359.1:0-4005 GCA_041689695.1 Planctomycetaceae bacterium
CGTGGCGAATACGATTCTGAATCTTGATGAGTTCTTGACGAAGAATTGACGTGTAGCGTGCGGTAAGCGGAGCGCATGCTCACCACAATGTTCGACAGAATCAAACAGTTGGATAACTTTCAGTTTGGCCGGTCAGTTTTCGTAGTTCGCGGAATACCTCGTCGCGTTCGGCCTCACTGATCGTTCCAGGCATCTCTCTAACGCGGCTGCGATCAATCGCTCGGAACTGGAACACCAATGCAACAGAGTCCTGACGCAATCTGCTTTCCTTCGTTGCAGCAACCAAAGCTGTTCCTGCAAAACGTATTGCCCGCATCGCGGTGCTTAATGGAACGACCATGGTCGTCGGCAGGCTTCCCGCGTAGCCGTCATCTTGCATCACGATAGCCGGTCGTCGTCCTTACTGCTCGCGCCCAGTCGCCACAGGAAAATCGACCCAATGGATGTCTCCAACATTCATCGTTCTTCGGCCTCCCACTTTTCGATCATGGCCCAGGCTTCGTCACACTCACCACACACTTCATGGGAGTGTTTTTGGCCGAGTCAGCAACGGTGTGCTTGTTTACCGGCAGATTTCCGGCCGACTTTTCAGACGCACGCGTTGTTTTTTTGCCGCACTCAGAATTTTGATGACAATCGAATCCCATACCAATAGAATGATGCAACGGTTGATCTGAATTCCCAAGCAGTTGGATCTTCGCAATGGTTTCTCAGCGTCGGTCATAAAAATGAGTCGCAAAAGTAACATCGAACTCGCAACTGCAGTTACGGTCAAGTCCGCACCTGCCGAAACAGCTTCGCCGTGGAATCAGAAATCTCGACAAGGCATTTGGTGGACCGCACATCGAATCTCAGCAGTAACCAGTATTCTGACACATTCGGTAATCATCGCCGTCCTGGCCGGTATTGTCATTGCGTCACTTCCTGCTGAAATTTCGTCGCCAATCGACGCGACGTTTACCGAAGAAGATGCCGATGACGGCGGCATGGATTTTGGCAACGCCGATATCGACATCGACTTGCCAAACGAAAACGCAAATCCCGTTCGCGACATGGTGGCGTCGGCGACTCTGCCAGTGACTGTGATTCCGGAATCCACGGTTGCAAGTCCAGCGCTACCAAGGGTTCAATCCTCTGCAGCCGAAAGCAGTGGAGGTGCCAAGCGGGGAAGTGGAAAGACAGCAGGAAAGAGTGGAACGGGAATCGGAGATGATGAAGGTGATCAGAAAGCGAAAGGCAAAGTCAGTTTCTTCGGAAAGGAAGTTCAGGCGAATACCGTTGCGTTTGTCATCGACGCTTCCAAAAGCATGTCAGGCATGCGATTCCAACGCGCAAAGCTGGAACTCGTCAATGCACTTGGCAAGCTTGAACCGGAACAACGGTTCTTCGTGGTCTTCTACACCAACGAGACGTATCCGATGTTCTTTCCGGACAACACAATCGAACTGATCGAAGCGAGTTCTCGAAATCTTGGTCGAGTCTTTAACTGGATTGAACAGTCCCAAGTGCAGGGCGGAACTGAACCACAGCTCGCAATCGCGATGACTTTGAAGCTGAAGCCGGACGTTGTGTTCTTTCTGTCAGACGGTGATATCCCGTTTGAGACTCAAGGCATTGTGAAGTACAACAATGGTGGCTCAGCGGTTCACACGATCACGTTCGGTTCTGACGTCGGAGCCAAAATCATGCGCCAAATCGCCTTGAGAAACCACGGCGAGTACCGCTTTATTCCCGATGGGTTTTGATCGAGTCAGACTACGTACGCAGATCTGTCCTCAGATCTGCATCCTTCAGCATGGTCGATGTCAATCGGTTGTGTGGCCCAGAGGCATACATCAATTCGTTTGACCACGTACGATCCCCGATTCATTTACTTTTCAATTCGTAAAGCTTAATGCCGATCGGATCCTCAAACACCAATTGAAGATAGTGTCCGGAACTGGCCGCTAATGGCAACGGAATGGGGGACTGGTAGGTGTTGTGAATCACCACGAAATGAGTCTTCATGGTCGTAAGCTGCTTGAGAATGTCTTCGCTCAGACCGTCCTTGTTAATTTGAGCCTGGAACTTCAGATAGCTGGGTGGAAAGAATCCGGAATAGCCGTTGATCATAGGAACACCATGCAACGATCCCAGATACATCCAGCGCGTCGTTGAATCGAAATCCATTGCTGCGGTGCCAGTAGGAAACGGCAGGCAGGCAATGGCTTTTCCGTGTGGTGTATTTTGCTTCAGGAATGTTGCCCACGCGACATGTCGGCTGAGATCCGGCACACCGGCGAGCAGTGGCTTCGGAGCCGGCACTTCTATCAATGCTGCCAATGCAACGATTGTCACCAAAGCGGTTGAGGTCAGAGGTCGCCACGCTCGGGCTCGCAGTCGCAGCCAGACTTCAGTCAACGCAATCATGCTCAGCAGGATTATGGCCATTTGGGTCAGATAGACGAATCGAAATACATTGCGCACCTGACTGATGCCTGGCACGTATTTCGCGAGAATCCACCACAATTGAACATCGCCGATTTTCAGATTTGATCCAATCGCCAACACTGCTGTCACGATTGTCGTCAGCAGCAGAAATAACACCCATCGTCGCCGCTTTCGGTGACATAACCCCAGCAAGACACCAAGCGAAGCCAGCGCGACTTTGATCCAACCAGGAGAAAATCCAAATCGTGATGGCGTGCCAGGGAACAGCAATGAATCGTAAGGTGTGATCCACAAATCCGCAGGTTGCGCGGAGAGTTGTTCGACAATGTCCTGCGAACGTTCGAACGAATTTTCGCGCAGAGTCTTTCGCATCGGCACGAAGACCACGCTGACCATGCCAGCGGCCACGATCAATGCGACTGCGGACTTTATAAAGAAAGCCTTGAGCGTCCTGCTGCCAGATTGTTTTCGCAATCCCAAACACAAAATCCACGCCGTTGCGGCCAGAGCAATCGTCATGAACAGCGTGTGATGAATGCAAATGTAGAAGCTCAGCGCATAGGCAAACGCACATTCCAACGCCGTGCGCCACGTCTGAGTTGCTGCGAATCTTCGTACGGCATCCCATGTCCAGAGCATCGCCCAGACGGGAATCAACTGCAGCACTTCCAGTTGTCTGACGCTCACCGGCAGCCAGATCATCATTCCGCCGCCAATTACCGCCAGAATCCGCGGGCTCCCCGTGCGACGCAGAATTCGATACGTAAACACGCCGTTCAGAAACAACGATAGCAACATGTAGACGTTGTACGCCAGCGCTGGAGATCCTGTCATCCAGATCACCGGGGCGACAACGATCGTTGCGGGTTGAGGTTCTGAAAATGCGAATGTTCGTTCGGTGGGAAAGAAGATGGGTGATTCCCAGTATCCTGCGAAGCCGTGAGTCAACCGGTCGGAGTTCCACCAAATTGTCCACGCATTGAACAGCGGAACTGTGGTGAGCATGTTCGGCCGCACCGGAAGGAAATCTGACGGCTGCCGCAACGCTGGAGCCATTGTCCAGACCGACATCGCCAGCAACACCAGCGCGGGCCACCATCGACGGATGGCGTGTTTCACAATCTCGAACGTATTCGTCACCGGAGCCTATTCTTTAGAGGTTGTGTGCGCCGTACTTACAGCGCATTTGCGGTCATCGAACAGGTTGATATAAAAGACTGTCGCGTCGGCCGGTACTCTTGCTCGGACTTGTGAAGTCGCCAGATCAAGTTCCGCAGGCAGCGTTTCCCATTCGCGATCCTGCCATTTTCCTGTTGCTCGGGTAAAGCACAATTCCGCACTGACGATCGGCACTTCAGCTTTGAACGTTGCCGAAGTTTCGTCACCGTTGGTCTGCTGTTCAACAATCTTTGCCAGTGGTTTGGCGGCGTTCAAAAACGAATCTGCATAAGTAAAGATCTCCTCCGGATTTTCTCCAGCGGGACCGTGACCATGCGGCATTCGGACTCGCAGGCACAACGTTTGAGGAGTTTTGGGCAGCATCCACGACTTCTTCCATGAATCCATCGGATAAGC
>JBDNFT010000360.1:0-2752 GCA_041689695.1 Planctomycetaceae bacterium
CGCACTGACGGCTGGCGAACATCCGGCAACGTTAGCAGCCTGCGAGAAGGCTCGTCAGAACGCCTGGAAAACGGTCACACTGCCAGTCGATGATCAGGGACGATTGGATGAAACTCAATGGGCGAATTTGCCCTGGCACGACATTAAACTCGTCTGCGTTATCCTCGCGCACAACGAAACCGGCGTCATTCAGGATGTGTCGCGACTGGCGAATCTCTGCCG
This sequence comes from Planctomycetaceae bacterium, assembly GCA_041689695.1. Lineage (GTDB taxonomy): Bacteria > Planctomycetota > Planctomycetia > Planctomycetales > Planctomycetaceae > SXXK01. Next base: position 223 of record JBDNFT010000360.1, read on the forward strand.
CCAGCATGGCGCGGCATTGTTGCTGGACGCAGTGCAGGCTGTCGGTAAAACGCGAGTAAATTTTGAAGCATTGGGTGCCACGGCGTTGGCCTTTGGGGCGCATAAATTTCATGGCCCGCGCGGTGTGGGGGCGTTGCTGTTAAAACGAGGCGTCAAGATTCCGCCGTTGCTGGAAGGCGGTTATCAGGAACATGGCCGCCGCGCGGGGACAGAACCCGTTCCATTGATTGCAGGTATGGCAAAAGCATTGCAACTCTGGTCATCAGATGCAGAAAATCGCTCGTCCAGAATTCGTTCGTTGCGAGATCAGTTGCAACAGGATCTGATCAGACGCTGCAGTCCCGTTGTGGTGCATGGAGAACAAGCCGAACGACTGGTGAATACTTTGAGCATCGCATTTCCAGGGATTCCGGGCGAAGCAATGCTGGTGAATCTGCATCTGGCAGGTGTGGCTTGTTCGCTGGGAAGCACGTGTGCCAGCGGTTCGGCTGAAGCAGCACCGTCGTTGCTGGCCATGGGGATTAATCCTGAAATTTGTAAGTCTTCAGTACGGTTCTCGCTGGGATTTCAGAATTCTGCTGAGGAAATTACAGAGGCTGCGAATCGCATTTCAAACATCGTTCACAGAATTCGTCCGGTTGCGGAACCCTAATTCATGTCGCTCACCCCAGAACTGCAACAACTGACGATCCTCGCGGACATTGATGACCTTGTCGTCCGTGTGCAACGCTGGATGAAGGATGCTCCGGCGTGGGATTCCGCCAAGAAGGCTCGATCGCTGGTTTCGAAGATCGTTGATCGCGTGCATTCGCTGCGAATTCGTCTGGAATCGCCGTTGGTCGTCGCGACATTCGGAGGCACCGGGACTGGCAAGAGCACACTTGTCAATGCTCTGATTGTACAGGAAGCGTCGGAGTCCGGTCGCCAACGCCCGACAACCACGATGCCCGTTCTGCTAATTCATCCTGATCTGGAAACAAATGCCCTGGGATTGGATCTAAGTCAGTTTCATGTCAAACGACTTGATGCTTCGGTTCTGCGTGACCTGATCATCATTGATTGCCCGGACCCGGATACCAGCGAGGCGGCCGAATCGGGCAGCAATCTCGCGAGACTGCGATCCATTCTTCCGCATTGCGATGTTCTGCTGTACGTTTCGACGCAACAAAAATATCGCAGTGCAAGGATTGCGGAAGAGCTGGCGGATGCAGCGTCAGGTTGTCGGCTGGTTTTCGTGCAGACTCACTCGGAACAGGACTCAGACATTCGCGAGGACTGGCGACAAAGCCTGTCTCCATCGTTTCAGGTTCCGGATATGTTCTTTGTGGATTCGCGACGAGCTTTCATGGAGCAATCTCAAGGGCATCGTCCGTCGGGAGATTTCGGACGATTGCAGGAACTGTTGACGAATCAACTGGGTACGTCGCGGCGAGTCGCCATTCGTCGCGCGAACCTGATCGATCTGCTGGAAGAAGCGTTGACCGTGTGTCGCCGAGACTACGATCAGGGAATGCCGCACGTGAGAAAGCTGCAGGAGGTTCTCGAACTTCAGCGAATGAAACTGCGTGATGCGTTGACGAATCAACTGCGGGACGAATTGCTGGTGAATCGTAATCTATGGGAGCGGCGACTGCTGAGTGCTGTCACGAATATCTGGGGATTCAGCCCGTTTTCTGCGGTGCTGCGGTTATACAACGGACTTGGCGCTTTCATCGCATCGTTCAGTTTCTTCCGAGCGCGGTCGTCAGCTCAAATGGCATTGATCGGAGCCGTGCAGGGCGCGCGATGGCTGAAGTCACGAGTGGAGGAAAATGAAGCAGACACATCGCTGGAGCGCTTGGCGTCTTTTGGAATTACCGATCAACACCTGCAGGAATCGCGGATGGTCGTTTCCGGCTATGTGCATACTGCCGGTATTGATTCGGCTGAATTCAATGATCGCCGTGATTTGAGTCAGCTTCGTCGCCGCGCCGCAACCGTGGAAAGTCAGTTCCTGGGCGACGCGCGCCGAGGCATCGATGAATTAATCGAACAACTTGCGGAACAGAATTGTTCAGCGACAACGCGCTATCGTTACGAGATTCTATTGTTGCTGTATGTGGCGTTTCTGATCGGTCGCATCGGACACAATTTTTTCTGGAGCTCGTTTCTGGCACCGATCGTGGGGATGTCTTCTCAGAGCGAGCCGTTATTGACGGTCGATTTCTATATCCCGGCCACCATCTTTTTGGTTTTATGGTCGGGGATTCTTGTTCTGAGTTACACGTGGCGTCTACGACGAGGTCTGTCTTCAAGAATCCATAAACTTGCGCAGGCGATGGTTGAGACTCGAATTTCGGAAGGCCTTTTTCCGTCCGTCGATAACATCTGCCAAAGCGTTATTGACGACGACCATCGCCTGACGGATCTGCTGGAACGAACGTCGCGGTTCCGCCGAGATCTCGCTGAAGGCGTAGGATTTCTGGGTGGACAGCGACGCTGAGTGATCATCAAAAGCAGGGGGGGTGCAGCGCAGCAAAACACACCACAA
>JBDNFT010000361.1:0-3691 GCA_041689695.1 Planctomycetaceae bacterium
GCAAATCGGTAGACATTTGCGAATGCTTCGAAAAACCCTTCAGGGTGGCCCGAAGGTAATCGGCACGCCGCCTTGCCCATGCTGTTCATAAACGGTGCATTTGGGTCCCGAGTATACATCTGATGCGGCGACCCATTGCGACGTACGATCATCACATTCGGCTCTTCCTGACGCCATGACAAGGCACCCTTTGTACCATCAACTTCGATAAACATGTCGTTTTCGCGACCGTGCGAAATCTGGCTAGCCGTGACCGTTCCCATTGCTCCGTTATCGAAGCGAACGACAGCATGGCCATAATCGTCCAATCGCCGCCCCTGAACAAAGATGCTCAGGTTGCAGGAGATTTCTTGTGGCATCAGACCTGTCATATAACGGCCAAGATTATAGGCATGTGTCCCAATGTCGCCGAAGCAACCGGCCGCTCCGGATTTCTTGGGGTCGGTTCGCCATGCCGCTTGCTTCTGGTCCTCTGTTTCCAACCGACTTCGCAACCAGCCCTGGATGTAGTTCGAACGAATTGCATTGATCTCACCAAGTTCCCCATTCAAGATCATTTCGCGGGCTTGTCGAATCAAGGGATAACCCGTGTAGTTGTGGCTGACAGCGAAAACAACTCCACTCTTTTCGACGACGTCCACCAATTCTTCGGCCTGAGCGAAATCAAACGTCATCGGTTTGTCACAGATGACATTGAATCCAGCTTCAGCGGCCGCTTTCGCGATTTCGAAGTGGGTGTGATTTGGTGTCGCGACGCTCACAAAATCGATTCGCTGATCCGCTGGCAACGCTGATTCTTTTTGAATCAATTCGGTCACGGAGCCATAGGCCCTTGATTCAGCGATGTCGTAGGAAGGCGCGCTGGCTTTCGCACGGGCAGGGTCTGAGGAAAGTGCTCCTGCGACAAGCGCCGCGCGGTTGTCGAGTACAGCGGCCGTGGCGTGAACGCGTCCGATGAAAGATCCCTGGCCTCCTCCTACCAGCGCCATTCGCAGTTTGCGGTTGAGTTTTCCGTTGGTTGTGTCAGACATGAATTGAGCTTTCGAGTTGATCTTTGATAAGAAATTGGTGGATACAGGATGCAGATTTCCCTGCGAAAGTGCAGCATAATGGCGAGGGCAACATGCGGCAACTCACTGCCGATATCCTCCGTGCAACTGCTACGACCGGTCGTGATGGATGCGCCAGTAGCACCGATTCGGGAGTCCACGAAGGTATGTTGCGTCCGCAACACATGAAATCCCAATCGGGATTTCTCAATACCGACGGAATTCTGGCCTACGGTTGATTTGGACTGCGCCACAGCAACTGCGCGTCGTCCGCTATTACCCTCATACAGTTGTCGCCTGATCTCAGGACAATATCACCTGGATCCCGGAAAACAGCCATGTCCAGTACAAGCTATAGCCCTCCCACGAATTCCGTCCTTGATGAGATTCGGTCAACGATTGCCTCATTCGAATCGTTGCGGACCTCAGGTACGCCCCGAGTTTCTGAAGGCGAGGCTGCGAGCTTATCCGAAAATCCACTGGTTGCAGTCGCTGAACTAGTCATGATGAAGATCTCGCCTCTGCCAAAAGCTCAGAACGCCTCTGCAACACCAGGTTCAGGCAATGCTGCTTCTGCTAACGTTGCTTGGAATGGTGTGGAATTGTCGTCTAAGGCAGAAAAGCCACGCCGGTCGGTGGAAGATGCGATGTTCCCGATTCAGGAGTCTGTCTTTGTGAATTCGCCAGTCACGGCGGATGCTCAAAAACCAACGGATAGCGGACATTCATCTCCGCGTGTCTCCAATATTCGCGGAATCGACAAGTCTGCGAAGATCATGATCATTGACGACGAACCGCTGAATATCATGACGTTTCGTCAGCACCTGAAGATGGAGGGCTACGAAAACTTCGTCACGACCCATGATGCTCGCGAGGCTCTGCATCTGTTGCGAAGTGAACGCCCGGACGTTCTGCTGCTGGAGATCCACATGCCAGAAATCAGTGGTCTGGACATTCTGCGTGTCATCGGTCTGGATCCCGTTCTTCAACATATTCCAGTTCTGATTCTGACTGCGGCATCAGATCCCGCGACTCGCAAACAGGCGTTGGATCTGGGAGCGAGCGACTTTCTGCAGAAGCCTATTGAGCCGAACGAACTTCTGCCGCGTGTCCGCAACGCGATCGTCATCAAAAAACATTACGACATGGCATCCAGCGAAGCGACTCGTCTGGAACAACAGGTCGAACGCCGTACTCGCCAGCTTGAAGCCACACGTCAACAGTTGATTCTGTGTCTCGCTCGTGCGGCCGAACATCGAGATAACGATACTGGCAACCACGTGATTCGAGTCGGTCGTTACACGTCGATTATTGCGAAGCAAATGGGATATCCGGAAAACCGTCTGGAAATGCTGGAGCAGGCGGCTCAGCTACATGACGTGGGCAAGATTGGAATTCCCGATGCGATCCTGTTCAAGCCCGGCAAGCTGGGAATTGACGAATACGACATGATGAAAAAACACTGTGCGCTGGGACGGCAGATCATCGAGCCGATTTCTGAGAAGGAATGGAACATCCTCAAGACGCACACTCGAATTGGTGAGAGCATGTTACACGTTCGTTCATCATCATTGTTGATGCTGGCGGCGCGTATCGCTCAGACGCATCATGAACGCTGGGACGGCAAAGGGTATCCACTCGGACTTCTGGGCGAAGATATTCCTCTCGAAGGTCGTATCGTGGCTGTTGCCGACGTATTTGATGCGTTGTCCAGCAAGCGGCCATACAAAGAGCCGTTTCCTCGCGAGAAGTGCTTTGAGATTCTTCGTGAAGGGCGTGGTACACAATTTGACCCGGCTGTGATCGATGCGTTCTTCGATTGCTCGTCAGAGATTGTGGAGATTCAACTTCTATTGATGGACGAAGAAGATCGCATTCCAAAGGGCGAATGGGAAGCCGTCGCCAAAGAAGCGTTAGCGAACAACTAACGATTGTCAACTGGATCCTTGATGCGCCGTCCAAAGCGTCACTGCACAATTGCATTCCTCCGCAACACGTCATCCAGACGAGCATGCGCTGCAGCGGTGAGTTGTCCCGTCCCTGAAAGTTTAACCCGGAAGGTTGATCGATGCGTTGTCTTGGTCTGGATGTCGGTTCTTCATCCATCAATGGTGCGGTGCTGGATCTGGAGACGTCTCAGGTTTCGCATATCGTCAAAGAACCGTTTTCAGATCCGATCGGCGGACTGCCACCGGGATTTCACGAAGTTGATCCGGAGGAAATCTACACGCGGGCGTTGGGTGTGATTGATCGACTCAACGTGCAGGCTCCGGATGCCACTGTCCTGTTGAGTTGCGGTCAAATGGGCGGGATTATGCTCGTTGACCGCAAGCTGCGGGCGGTGACCAACTATCTCTCGTGGCGTGATCAGCGGACGATGATTGCTGATGCAGATGGTACGACGACATTGGAACGACTTCGGAACTGCTGGCCGGATACTGTCTTCGAAGAACTGGGAAAAGAATTGAAGCCGGGGTCGGCGACAAGTAGCCGCCCATTTTCGATTGGGGTTTCGGAGAATTGATGGATTTGTTACCCGTTCGTCATGTCTGACGTTGCACGACTACAAATCGATCCGCGGGAGCTGACGATTGCTGAGCAAGCGAATCAGATCGCCGAGCTATCGAAACTGGTTGCTGAGA
>JBDNFT010000362.1:0-2657 GCA_041689695.1 Planctomycetaceae bacterium
ACTGCAGCTGGTTTCGTAATACGATTATGGTGTTCCGGCGACAACCTCCGCACTTTCCGAACGGTATTACGCCATACCAGATTCGGCAACTGGTGGGTCGACCGGACCCGGTGTTTCTGGAACTGGGCTGCAACGATGGCAGTGACAGCCAGAGATTCCTTGATGAATTTGAAGAGGTTACACTGCATTGCTTTGAGCCGGATCCCCGAGCTGCCGGTCGTTTTAAGGTTCGTGATCATCGCTGCAAGCTCCATCAGATTGCGATTGGTGAACATGATGGTGAATTGCCGCTCTACCAAAGCGGCGGTACGCCTCCCGATAACCGCATGGAGGACTGGGATCTGTCTTCATCGATTCGCAGACCAACGGGGCATCTGGCTGCTCATCCATGGTGCTCATTTGATTCTATTGCGACGGTGTCAGTTCGATCGCTGGATTCATGGTTCGGCGAACATCCGAATCTGACGCGAGTGGATTTCGTGTGGGCAGACATCCAGGGGGCCGAGGGAGATCTAATTCGTGGTGGCCGGGACACGCTGAAACGATATACAAGGTTTCTTTACACTGAGTGCTATGAAACGCAAATGTACGAAGGCCAGCCAGCGCGTCGCGAGATTCTCGATATGCTTCCGGAGTTTGAATGCATCGGCATGTACGAAGGATACAATATGCTCTTGAGAAATCGACTAATTTACAGACCTGAACATCAGATTGACAGGATGGTCGCTCAGTGAATGAACTTCACTCGGCGAAAGTTAAAATGCTTGTTGGCACTGCCCAAGCCAAATAGAAATTGGTGATTGCAGCTTGCTGTCTTTCGACGGCATGTCTGATACAGCATCTTCCGAAATTCACGCTTTCCAGCGTTCACACTGGTGTATACGTCTGCCTGCAGGGTGAAACCCTGTTTTCCGAGTTGCTAAGGTTTTGCGGTTTGGTTCTGCCAACGGAACTCCGTCTAAGCATTCTCTGCCTCTCTCCGGAGTCGCTGCACCGAAACGTTCAGCCGATGTTCTGCGGTATAGCACGCGGTTACCGCTCAATGATCATCGCTGTCCCGCGAATCGTTGCCGCTCTAAAGCTGCAAACGATTATTCCTCGAGTGGAGACGTGTCTGGGGCCGATGCTGTTTTTTCTTGCTAAAATCCGAAAAGACTCTCGGAGCCCAACAGGTGTCCCGACCGCCGATTTCGAATCATTTCCTTTCAGTTCCCGCGATTCAGCAATCGCCTGCGCAGACTTCATGAGGCTTTTTCGTCTCCTTGATGACACGCATCTGGAATGACACAGACAAACTCCATCCGTTGGATTGAGTTTGTCGTGATGAAGTGCCTGCAGATGCGGCGGTCGCGTATCCTTTTTGTGCCGTGAATTGAGGAGAATATTTTTCCATGCGAACGCAGATTTTACTTACCACTTTCTTCAGTCTCGCTGTTTCAGGTTGCGGAGCTTGTCAGCCTGCTTCTGAGTGTTGTGGCGTCACCGGCGACAGCCAGCCTCAGGAGCAATTCACTTCGGACTGTATTCCATATTCAGTGATCAAGACGAACGAAGATGGTTCCCTCTTCATTCAGTATCAAACTGAAGTGCTGGTTCCGAGACAGCGAACCATTGTGGATGTGGATGGTCACGAGATCGTCTGCACAGAAACGGAGCAGAGCTTTGTGGAACACACGTCAACAGTTCCGCCGGGTACAGACATCTCGGAGTTTCTGAGAGTACATGCCAGCGGAAAAAGTTTTGATCCTGAGCCGGATCTGCGATTTGATGAATACGTTGATCCTGCACCAGCGCTTCCAGAGTCCTCCGGCACCCAATGCGAAACTGAAACGGGCGGCTCGTGCTCTGCCGAAGCTGTCATGAATGTTTCGGAATGGCACGAAGAGCCAATTTCAAAGAAACATGATCGTGGCTCGTTTGACTGCGGGGAACCGGCCCTCAACGAGTTCCTGCAGCAGCATGCTCGCAAGAACCACGAGCGAGGGGCGTCCAGGACATTTCTGGCGATTTCGAACTCGGACAACAAAACGATTCCTGGCCTCTACAGTCTCAGTCCGGCTTCGCTGGAATATGCGATCACGCCGGATGCTTTGAAAAAAGGGTTGGCCAGATACGATGTGCCCGTTTTTCGACTCGCTCGTCTGGCGGTCAATCTTTCCTGTCAGGGCGAGGGCCTTGGCGGACAACTGATTCTTGCGGCTGGCCGACGGTGCCTGCTGGCGGCCACCGAAGTCGGTGGCGTCGCCATTCTGATAGACGCAAAGTCTGCTCGAGCTGCGAAGTGGTATGCATCTTACGGGGCCATCCCGCTCAAAGACGCTCCTCTCACGCTTGTGCTGCCACTGACAACAATAGCGACCGCGCTCAAAGTGGACACATAGAATCGAACGACGATGGTCGCCCCGCCTGAGTCCGATCACTCTCGCCTGTCGAACGACTATCGTCGGCATGGAAGATTTACGCGGCTTTCTGCATGATTGACTGATTCTTGAAGTCATTGGTTTCCTGCAGGCTGGCTTGCTGGCTTTCGATCCAGTCGGCGGCTTCCTGAATGACGGCATGCAGTTCTTCGGCGTTGCGGACGAAGAAGCTGGTGGAGTGGCCTTCTTTGCCAGTCGCGGATGTTTTCCATGAGCGACTGATGGTGAAATCGAAGT
>JBDNFT010000363.1:0-2826 GCA_041689695.1 Planctomycetaceae bacterium
GGCCGAGGGCTCGTGCGGGGCCAGCGGAAGTAATCGTTGCGATTTCGTAAAGTGTATACTCACGATCGATATCCGGCAGCGTGATACGTTCGCGGGCGAGCGGGGTGAGTTTCTTCATGCAGTCCTGACGAAAATCGTTGCACATCAGCAACTGAATGATTTCCGGATATCGCCAAAAGCAGGCACCATTCGGATGATCGGTGGAGAGAAAAATTCGCCACGGATCATTGATGAGCAGCAGCAGTTCAAGACCAACCGCCCATTGAATGGAATTCACGAGATTGCCAGGGCGATAAGTATACGGCACGATGCCACAGCCGGTTTCGTTTTCGACATCCAGATTGCCCCACTTGCGACCAGTGAGTTTATACAGCAGATGCTGCCACGGACCGTCTGCGCTGATCGTCACGGTATCCCCAAACAGGACAGCACCGGCATCGGTCGTCATGTTGGTATGCGTGTTGAAGTATTCGGCGACTTCGGCGGACGCCGATCGCATCGTATCCCAGTCATCGCCGCCATAGGCATGATATTGCAAATGCGCGATGTGGGCTCGACGGCCTTCCAGTAACTTCATTGTCTCAATGGTAGTCCACACGTTGCCCGGCGCGCCCAGATTGTTGCAGTGCAGATGCATGGGATGCGGCAGGCCAAGTTCATCAATCATCTGAGCAAGTCCACCGATGATCTTACCGGGGGTGATATTGTGGTAGCCTTCGACCGGGTCAGTGAGCTGCTTTGCATCTTTGCCCCATTTCCATGACGCAACGCCTCCGGGATTCACGGCTTTGACACCGTAGGCTTTGGCGGCCCAAACGTGCCATGCAACGACATCTTTCTCGCGTTCGGATTCCCCAGCTTCCAGCAGGTCGAGCATGATCTCGTTGTTTGCCATCAGCACGCAACTGGTCTTGTCAAGAATCGGGATGTCTTGCAATTCTTCGTGCGTGTGGCGTGCAGAAAGGACGGGAACAGCGGCTTCGTTGACGGTGGTCCAGCCCATGCCGGCATAGAGGTAGCCGGTTGCAAACGTTGTCGGTGTCATTCCGCCCAGACCTGATCGTCGCGACTGAGTGCGCATGAAGGCCGTTGCTCGCCGATGATCTTCCGGCGTCATTGCTCGAGCGAAGTTGATGGCACCGCCAGCGACGTGGCAATGTATGTCAACGCCGCCAGGGAAGATAATCATTCCCGAAGCATCGATCCTGCGTCCGCCGATAACCGACGACACAAACTTACCGCCTTCGATGCACAAATCACGGACTTCGCCGTTGATGCCGTTGGCGGGGTCATAAATCTTCCCGCCTGTGATCCGAATCATGACGTACCTTGCCTGGTTTTCCTGAAATTGAATTCGCGGAACTTCATTGCTCTGCTGTTCTGCTGCTCCGCTATGTGTAGCGTACTGCGCGGTGTTGTGGTTCGAAGTATTCTGGCAACAAGCTATCGACCTGCAGCAGGCCTTTGCGAGTCAGTTTCAAATCATCGCCTTCAACCGTCAAATATCCAGCCGCTTGCTGATTGCGAAACGGCACTGCAAATTCTTCCTGAACGCGGACATTATACTTGTTGTTGATGCGAGCAAGATCGACTGATCCTTCCTTCATCAGCAACACCAGTTCGCGAATCAGCATCTGATGAAGCGTTGGTTTTAACGCGCGATTGATGGGAAGTTCTCCGCGATTGACAGTTTCCATGTACTCTTCAATGCCGTCCAGATTCTGATAGTGGATGCCCTGAAAATGTCCGAAGCTGGAAACACCCGTCGCGATCAAATCGCTGCCTCGGAATAAATGATCGCGATACACGAAATGATCTGTCTTTGGGTTTTTGATCATTTCATTGCCACTCGAAACGTGATATCCGGCGGCGAGCAACTGATCCATCGCGTCACTCACCCAGCGACGCTTCGTAGGCCAGTCCGCAACTGGTGAAGCGATTCCGGTTTCTCGCATCTCCTTTGAGATCACCGTATTGAACGGAAGTTCCATCTGATACATCGTGATATTGTCCGGTTGCATGGCCGCAGCTTTTTCAACGCAGCGTTGCCAGTTTTCATCCGTTTCGCCAATCATGCCCGCGATCAAGTCAATGTTGACCTGCGGAAATCCAACTTGCTGAATCCAATCGTAGGCTCGCATAATTTCCGGTGACAAGTGAGCGCGTCCGTTTTCCTCCAGAATGCCATCGTCGAAGTTTTCCACTCCCAGTGATATGCGAGTAATGCCCATGTCGCGGAGTGTTTCGAGTTTCTCCAGATTCAGTGTGCCGGGTTCGCATTCGAACGTCACTTCTTCGGCGTGATCCCAGGAAATGAATTCGCTCATTCTGTCACGAAGTGACCGCAGTTGTCGGGAACTCAGGTAGCTTGGCGTGCCGCCGCCGAAGTAGACGAATTTCAGTTCGCGGTTTCCAATCGCTGAACGCTGGCTGATCAGTTCGAACTCCTGCATTAACGCCTGGACGTAGTTTTCTATCGCCTGCGCGTTTTGATTTGTGTACACACGGAAGTAACAAAATTTGCAGCGTTTTCGACAAAAGGGGATGTGGATATACAGGCCTAGCGGAGTATTTGCGGTCTGCTGCGGATCAGAATCAAGAGCTTCGATTGCAATGGGGACATAGTCCTGTTTCCACTGTGAAAATGGTGGATAGCTGGAAATAAAATAGCTGCCGACTTCGGTCGTCAAAGCTGTTTCAGTTGTCGTCATGGTTCGAACGTCCGTTACGGAAGATTCCGGATGTGAAACTTTGCGAATTGTAGCGAATCGTAATTTGAATCGAATCCGCAGGATGTCAATGTATGCGGAAAGCTGTTCGATTCCA
>JBDNFT010000364.1:0-3699 GCA_041689695.1 Planctomycetaceae bacterium
CGATGTTCGATCTTTGATGGCTTCCCATGAAATCAACACGCTGCAAAACGTGAGCAACGTGGTCAGCGCGATCATGGCCACGCTGATTCCGTCGAGACCGAAATACATTTCCAATTGCATGTGTTCGCCGGTTTTCAGCCACGGCTGGCGGAATTCAATACGCGGCTGAATGGCGGAGGCTGCATCAACACTGGATTCAACTGGCATGACGCCTGCTTCCAGCGGGCGCACAAACTGCGTTCGATACTGAACAAGCAGCAGAATGGAAAACAACATCGCTGCGACGCTTCCACAGCAAGCGATCCAGCGAGCATTGGACTGATTGAGAGACGTCCGAAACAGCATCAGCAGCAACGCCGTTGCCGCCGGAATCGCAAGTGAGATAAAGAGAAGAGCGATCATAGATACTCAGCAATTTGTAGGACGGCCTTCTCAGACCATCCGTTTGGATTGACCACCTCGACTTCGCGTCGGGGGCGTCAACATCAACCGAACCTTCACCACCTGGACATCATCAACATGCCAACCACTTTGTACCGGAGGGCTGACGCCACTCCGCTCGCCGAGGTTCATTCAAAACATCGTCAACACCAGGACCGCTGCCGTCACAACCCCTACCCACATCACACTGGCGTAGTTCGACACAACGCCACCATGAAATTGCTGGGGTATAAGGCTCAACGCCCTGGGAATTTTCCCCGCCGTATCCACAATCCCGTCAATCAAATACTGATCAACCAATGTGGCAATTTTTGCAATCACAATCAGTGGCACAACGATCAGTCCTTTAAAGATTTCATCAAGGAAAAACTTGCCCTGCGAAATCGCATACAGCGGCTTCATCGCCCTGGCAATACCTGCCGGAATCGCTGGTGATGCCACATAGAACATCCACGCAAAGCCGATGCCAGCGATTGCGATGATGCTGCTCATGATCATGACCGGCCAGTGCAGATGGTGTTCGTGAACTGGCGTCAGCCCCATTGTCTTTTCCAGATAACTGGCGAACAAATGAGTCGGCCCGACAACCAATCCAATGCCCGCGGCACAGACTGCAAGAATTCGCAGCGGCCAAGCCATGATTGGTGTGGCTTCATGCGGATGATGCCCAGCTTCTTCAGGGAATTTCTCTGGTCCCCAAAACGTCATGAAGTAGGCCCGGAAGGTATAGAACGCAGTCAGGAACGCGGCGCTGACAGCTACTGCCCAGATCGCTCCAAAGAACACTCTATACTTTACATTTCCGTTCTTAGCAGCCTCGCCCAGCACGGCGATGATATCATCCTTACTCCAGAAACCGGCCAGCAACGGGAAGCCTGCCAACGCGGCCGCCCCGACAAGAAACGTCCAGTGCGTGATCGGCAGAGCATGCCTCAATCCGCTGAAGCGGCGCATGTCGATCACATTGCCCATCGCGTGCATCACGCTACCGGCAGCAAGGAACAATAAAGCTTTGAAGAAGGCATGAGTACACAGATGAAACATTCCCGCCGTCACGGCCGGTGTCACCAGCTCTGCACTCGCCGCCCCACAACCGAGGGCCATGAACATAAAGCCTAACTGGCTGACGGTCGAATAAGCGAGGACTCGTTTCAGGTCTGTCTGCGTTAAAGCGGTGAGTGCGGCAATGGCGGCCGTTATGGCACCGATGCCGGTTACCGTCATCTGAGCATACGGCGCCATGACAAACAGCGGCGTACATCGGGCGACAAGGTAAATCCCCGCCGTGACCATAGTTGCTGCGTGAATGAGCGCGCTGACGGGCGTTGGTCCTTCCATTGCATCAGGAAGCCAGACCTGCAATGGAAACTGAGCCGACTTACCCATCGCTCCGAGGAACAGACAGAAGCAAATCAGTTGAATGACACCCGGCTTGGCGGCTTCAACAGCGGCGATGCGAGCGGAATCACCCAGGACACTCACGAAATCCAGTGATCCAAAATTTGTCCAGATTAGAAAAATCCCTATGATCAGACCGAAGTCGCCAATTCGATTGACAACAAACGCCTTCTTCGCAGCCGCTGCAGCCGCTGGTTTTTGGAACCAGAAACCAATCAGCAAGTAACTGCAAAGTCCCACAGCTTCCCAGAACACAAACAACTGAATAAAGCTGCCAGACAGCAGCAGCATGCACATCGAAAACACGAACAGCGAGACTGCGGCAAAGAATCGCGGATAGCCTGGATCGTGGCTCATGTAACCGGAACCAAAGATCGAAACTAACAGACTCACCCCCGTCACCATGGTCAGCATAATGGCAGTGATCGCGTCAGCCCGAAGTTCGATATTGGCGTGCAGTGAACCAACTGAGAACCATTCGTAGCCGGTGGCAATGACTTGCGGGACGGTTGCAGAATGTCCGTCGTGAGACGTATGGGATTTATGAGAAGCATGAGCGGCAACCACTTGAGGAGCGGCGGCTGAATGAGTGTCTGCCGCTTGGCTTTCCGCAGCAACGACACCATCAACAGACGCGGCAACATGCCCAACCGATGGTAAAATTTTCAGCAGCAGAATCAACGAGCAAACAAACGATACAGCAATCGCCGACCAGCACGGAAGGTGACTCTTATAGCACAGCAGCTTTGGCCCCAGCAACGCGGTGATGATCGCGGAGATCAGCGGAGCCGCCGGAATCAGCCACAGGATAATTTGTTGGACGTCTTCAGACATAAGTTGGAACTCAAACGACGGTGTCGGTTTTGAAACGCAGGACAGGCTTCCAGCCTGTCTATTCGTGAGTGACAGGCTGGAAGCCTGTCCTGACTAATCCTAAGTCCTCGTCGACGTTGCGGCGGACGTCGCCGTTGTTCTGGGCTGATCCTTTGGAACAATACCAGCTGGTGTTAGCTTTGGAATGTCTTCGTATGATGACGTTGGTTCATCACTCAATGTGCGAATCTCAAGCTTTGGTCCTGCCATGTCGGTCTCGCGAAGTTCTGACCACAGCTGAATATCCAGAGAATGCGACTTGCGATACAGCGACAACACCAGCGACAATGCCAGCCCTGCTTCACACGCGGCGACAGTGAGCGTGAAAATCGTGAAGGCTTGTCCTTCGTTGGTCTGATGCATGCGACCAAACGTGACCAGCGTCAGTGAGACGCCGTGCAACATCAGTTCCGCCGACAGCACCATCAAGATCAAGTTGCGACGTGTCATGAAACCGATTGCACCAAGCACAAACAGCCCGGCCCCGACCAGTAAAAATCTTTGTTCATCGGGTATCATAGGGTCCCCTGCTCTCTTCGCGGTGCGATGGCAATCGCGCCAATACTGGCGACCAGCAACAATGTTCCCGCAAGTTCGACCGCAAATAAATAATCACCAAACAGTGACTTTCCAAGGCCCTTCATGTTGCCAACCGGGTGTTCGGCGTCGGCTTTGCTTAATAGATTGCCAGCCAGTGCTGCCTTTTCAACAAGATCAGTCCGATTCGTCTGATCCGACCGATCTTTCGCTTCGTTCGAAACAGCAACGGGAATCACCGGGCGTTCAATATCAATCTTTTCTGACAGCAGCGTCACGGACAAAGCCCCTAACAACACGAACGCGGAAATCGTCGCCAGCAGGGATTGGCTGGACTTTTGGTCATACCC
Source organism: Planctomycetaceae bacterium (assembly GCA_041689695.1). Taxonomy (GTDB): domain Bacteria; phylum Planctomycetota; class Planctomycetia; order Planctomycetales; family Planctomycetaceae; genus SXXK01. Next base: position 3,600 of record JBDNFT010000364.1, read on the forward strand.
TGCCGCTCCGCTTTGCTGAGCCAGCATGATGACAAACAGGAACGTCACAATCACAGCACCTGCATAAACGATGATTGTTGCCGCCGCCAAAAATGGAGCG
>JBDNFT010000365.1:0-2649 GCA_041689695.1 Planctomycetaceae bacterium
CATGGTGACAAAATCGTTGAACGGAGTGTTCGTGGCAACGACGACATCCTCTGCTGTGATCGTAAACTCTCCATGCGTCGTGATGCAAGCCGGCGGACCGCATTCAATTTTCTCGGCACGTGTCTCGGTATAAATCTTTCCTCCCATCCTCCGAATGGCTTTTGTCAGTCCAGCCAGGTACTTCCGGGGATGAAATTGCCCCTGGCGAGGAAAACGAAGACACACTCCGGTATCAAATGAAGAGATCGGCGATGCCTGAACAAGTTCCACATCCGCAACACCGGCTCGTCGAGCAGCGTGGAGTTCATTCTCCAGCAATTCTGGCCCGGTCTCTGCCGGGGAAAACAGGAATCCGTCCAGCCGTTCGAAGTCGCAATCGATCCCTTCGCGGGCGACGATCGCTTCGATTGCATCGATCGCCGCTGAGTGGCTTTCCGCCGCCAATCTCGCTCCCTTCTGACCATGCCAGCTTTCGATCTCGGTGTATCGATCGTCGATGGCGTTCGAAAGATGAGCTGTCGTCCGCTCTGTTTGTCCGCCTCCGACTGGTCCGTCGTCAAGAATGACAACTGACTTACCATCTTTTAAAAGAAGGTAAGCGGTGGTCAATCCCGCAATCCCCGCACCGATGATGCAAACATCGGTCGTTGTGTCTGCGGTCAGTGCTGTATCAACAGTAATCTCTCCCGACCGCATCCAGACAGACGTGGTTTGTTCGAGTTTTGTATTCATGATTTTGTCTTTCGGTAAGTTGAGTGACGTTCAGCGATGAAGCCACCGGCTCCGGGTGGTCCCGAGGCGCCATATAACGATGTCTGAATCCGAGCGTAGTCTTGTCCGTTGTATCGCAACCTTGCGGGAAGCTCCAGCACGTGCGCGAACGACATGCCAAGCCACAATGCCATTAAAGTGATCGTGATGATTTGCCAGAATCGTTTCATCGTTCTGCCTTCGCAACCGCTGATTGTGTGGCCGGCTCCGTAAATGGCGACATCAAAAGAGTTGTGTGTCTTTTACGTTTCACAGGCTCGTCTCCACATTCATCAAAAACAAGTTCCAACCCTTGCCTCGCTCAAACGGGCGACGTCTGGGCCTGCTATCAGACCCAAGACTCCCACGGTAGCATCCCAGTTGCCTTGTCACAGCTGACGTGCTTCTTCAGGATCCCGATTCAAAATGAGATTAAGGTTCTCGCAATACAAATTTCCTGGGGCACGTGCGTCTGTCAATGCAGTGGAACGCCGCCCCAGGAAACTCATGTCCGCCAACGCTCCGTCATTTTTCTGGCGCAGGAGCATTTTCGTTCGATGTCGTTGGGCGAGTTGTGTTGCGATTTTGAGCGGAGTCGGCTCCAAGTTCCTTTGAGAGTTCCTCAGCCTTCATCATGTGTTGCTCGACCTTTGTCGTCGCATCACTGATGAGCTTCCGGAACTTTTCGTCGCCGACAGAATCCATCGCCTTCAGCTCGGCCAGAGCCCATGTATGCGATCCAATCGTGAAGCCGAGAAACCCCATATCGAATTCCTGTCCCTGATACTTGTTAAGCATTTCCGTTGTGGACTGGACATAGTTTTCCGTCGCCTGACGATCGATGCTGAGAATTCGATGCAACGGTGTCATTGTATGTGCCGCACGATGATGTTTGCTGTCATCGGCGTGGTCTTTGTCTGCGGGATCGTTTCCAGTGAGTTGCTCAGCATCATCTGGCTTCCGAGCAGGATTCCTTTCCCCCTTAGCTGGACGAACGACGGCATCTGTCTTTTCGTCAGCGTCAGTCGGGCCGCGGAAGCCTGCTACTTGAGTGATTTCTGCACTCTGGAGTTCCGTGACACCCACGACTCCTGGAGCAGATTCCCGCAGCATTTCGCTGCACTTCGTGTGTTCTTCAGCGAGCATTCTTGCGAACTGCTTTACCTTCTCATTCGTCGACCGTTCTTCTGCAAGCTGCGCCAATTGGATTGTGCTCTGATCCATTAACATCAGTTTGCCAGCGAAGTATTCGGCGATCGCTTTGTCGTCCTGTTTCGACTCCTCACGTGCGGCAATGATGCGCCCTGCGATCAGCGGGCCGATTCTCTCCAGCACTTCCTGTTTCAACTCCGCATCTGCGTCAGTGGTATGCCGATTCGCTCGCGCTTCGGCCCTGTCTGCCCGCTTTTGTGCAGGTGTTTCCTTGCCTTTGATTCTTGTGTCCTGTGCGATTGCCGTGGTGCAAGCGAGCCCCATCAGCGCGAGTGCAATTCCGTGTCTGAATACCTTCATGTTTAACTCCTTTTTCGACCCTTAACTGACACTTGTGGCAGTGTAGTCTCTCCTGTGAAACAGAACCGTCCTGCGTCACATCACCTGACCGACAACTGCTCCATTAATGCAATATCTGTGCCGACATTACACTGCAGCATCATCTGCTTCGGATTCAATCAACCCTACCGCTCTACGCACTGCTTCCGCCGTGGATTCGACTCCTATGCCGAACATCGTGATCAAGTGACCAGCAGGGAAAAACATTTGTTGGCCGCTGTCAGCGCGGCGTGGACGTAAATCTCTCATTTCTGCATCCAGACGGGTGTGATTTGTTCCAATTCGGCATTCACGATTCAGGTTCCTGCTTCGCGTGTTACCTGGGAAACATGCAGCATCACGGCAACG
>JBDNFT010000366.1:0-1799 GCA_041689695.1 Planctomycetaceae bacterium
ACGAAAGTCAGCGACGGAACAGTTTTGTTCACACATTGGAAGAACGGCGCGAATGTGAGTGTGACTCGCCGCAACCTGCGTGACATCATGGAGGCCGCTTCGAAAGTGGCCGGATATGATACGGATCATGTGGCGATGGATTTGGGTGTCGGCGGCTTGCGAGGTTTGATTTCACGAATCCAGTCACTGATGGAATTCGCTCCCGTACAAACGAAGAAAGTCAGCGATGCGGAATTCTATGTTGTGCGAGGTCGGTGGAATGCGAAGACTCGGAAGGAGTTGTTTCAACTGCCGGACGACGCTGTGGTGGATCCTCGTCCACACATTCCGGAGTACGTCGTTTTCTACATTGATGCCAAAACTTCGCTGCCGCGTCGAATTGAGTATCGCAAACGTGCGCCGGATCCTGCTCAGAAGTTTGATCGTCCGATGGTGACGCTGGATCTGCGAAATATGGTTATCAATGAAACACTACCTGACGAGATGTTCATCTTTAAGACTCCGGAAGGCATGAAGGAAACCGACATTACCGAGCAAACAATTCAGGTGATTCAGCAGACAGTTCAAGGGGCTACTGCAACGCCGGCTCCGTAAGCGTCGAGTGTTGCGCTGGTTTTGTACCGCTCGTAGTACAGACTTCCAGGCTGTCATACGTAAACTGACAGGCTGGAAGCCTGTGCTACGGCAACTCGGAAAACAAGGATGCCACCCACCTTAAGTTTAATGGCGTGAACTTAACGACGATTTTGTGAGCGGCAAGGCGTTAGCAGCCGGTATTGCCAGCGTCTTGGCGCCTATCAGCGGCGGCTAGAGCATTGTCGCTCACAAAGTCCACGCCATTGCACCTCACGTTTGCGGTCGGCAGAATTATCTGAAAAAGCGAAATTGCGAATGTTAAAGCGTTTCCGCGAGCGTTGACAATGACTACAAACTGTTGCGTTCAATCGCCTGCAGGATTCCGTCCCAGGTATATTCAATTGCCTCGGCGGCGACGGTCAAACCTGATTCGCGTGAGGCGGCCGAAGTGACAGGGCTGATGGTGGCGATGCGAGTCGTCAGATCTGTGGCAGTGATTCCAGAAGCTTTTATCAACGCTGCAAATCGACGAGCGATCGAAGGACTGCTCAGCCCAATCCAGTTGAGCGTGCCTGCTTTGAGGCGATGGATAACTTCATCGCTCAGTTTTTCAATATCATAATTTTCATAAACTACAAGCTGCGCGAAGAGCGCTCCGACATCGGTCAGCATTCCAGGCAGCACGTCGCGACCTCGACTGGCACGCACCCACAGCACTGTTTTTCCTCGCACCTGCTTTTCGAGCGACTTTGCCAACGATTCCGCGCGGTATTCGGGCGGAACGACATCGGGTTTGATTCCGAATTCCTGCAGCCGTTCGGCCGTACTGGGCCCGATCGCCGCAATTTTGGCGTTCCCCAGGCTTCGCGTGTCCAGACCGGCATCATGCAGATGACGGAAGAACTCAGAGACACCATTGACACTGGTGAAGACCAGCCAATGAAATTTCCCCAGTTGTCGTATGACGCGAGCGATCTCAGATTGATGATGTTTATTGACCGGACCAACTTCGATCATCGGCATCAGCACAGGTTCTCCGCCTAAACGAACGATGCTGTTTGCGACATCTTCCGCCTGTTCTTCAGGGCGAGTCACGCCGATGGAGACTCCAAAGAGCGGCAGCTTTTCGAACCAGGACAACTGAGCTCGCTGCGTGACACATTCACCCACCACTATCAGAGAAGGCGGTTTCAAATTCTGAGCGGCGGCCAGAGCAGGAAATG
>JBDNFT010000367.1:0-7976 GCA_041689695.1 Planctomycetaceae bacterium
AGCAAGGACCAGATGAAGATCATAATTTCATTCCACTGGAAGGTGCTGATCTTCAACGCGCCGAATTATTACAACCGGGGCAACGAATGGCGGATCTCCCGGAAGAACTTTGGCACGACAGTTACCGGAAGAGAGCGTTCCGTAGAGTAAAGGATGGTACTCCGACCGAGCGCCGTGGCGGAGCACCATCCGGCGTTCGACGACTTCGACCGGACGAACCGTCAAAAGCCATTACCGGTGGATCTTTACGGGACTTTCTCCACCCGACCGAAAACCGTCCGCTAACGATTCGGGAATGTGCGACTCTGCAAACGTTTCCAAGCACTTTTCAGCTCTGTGGTAGTGGGGCTGATCGAATTCAGCTTGTGGGAAATGCGGTGCCCCCGCTCTTCGCTCTAGCGATTGCAAAATGCCTGAAAAATGATTTTGAGTGCCTCGCGGATCGCGAGAAAGGACCTGGTGCATTATTGAGCTTCGTTCCAACTTTAAGCACTGGCATGAGTCCGGCATTAGAGAGCACAACGAAACAAATTCAGTTGCGGTTCTTTCAAAAGACTACGAAAGAAATGCAGCTTGCATTATGGGATTAACAAAAACACAAGCGTCGATCTGGCAAAAAGCCAAATCACTCGGAAGCGGCGGGCAGGCAGAGGGTTTGTCTGACGAAAGCGCCGCGTTTCTCATCGCAACGATCGTGCATGACTTGAATATTGCCGACCACTTTCCTGAATTCAAAACCACTCCGTCGCCATTTTTTGGAAACGACAAACTCGAATCATTGCAGATTGTCGGAGTGGACGCCAAATTGCTGTTCGGACGCCTTGTCGAGAACCACGCCGACACGGATACGTATTTCGCTTGCTTAGCAGCCCTCCACAAAGCTCGCCTGAAATATGACCGAATTCTTCAAACGCAACCATTGCCAACGCTCGAGCAGGTTGGGCCACGTGGATTGATGCAGTATGGTCAACTGAATGGTGCTGGTTTGGCAGGTTTTCTTTTCTGGCGCAAATGGTTTTTCGATATCGACAATCGGGCAGGTCAAGAGACCGGATATCTTTTTGAACCAATAATCGCCTATGCACTGGGAGGGATCCCTGCCCCGGCGAAGAAGAGTCCTGTCAAGCGGCACCATGATTCGTCGAAGGGCCGACAGGTCGATTGCCTACTTAACACCAACGCATACGAATTCAAGATCCGCGTAACGATTGCGGCTTCAGGACAAGGTCGTTGGCAGGAGGAGTTGGATTTTCCAAAAGACTGTAAAGAGAGTGGCTACACCCCGATACTGGTTTGCATGGACAGTACGCCCAATCCGAAGCTTGACGCACTCGTCAATGCATTCAAAGAGTACGGAGGTCACGTCTTCATCGGCCAGGATGCGTGGAACCATTTAGACGATGTCGCCGGACCGACCATGGCTCGCTTTATTGACCATTACGTCAAAAGACCGATTGAAGAAATGTTGTCACAAGCCACGAAGTATCCACCTGCATTGTCGGCAGAATGGAGCGAGGAGTCTGTCACCCTTCGAGTTGGTGAAAGTCTCCTGCATATCGACCGTTACAATGTTGCTCCCTCGGAAGTCGAGGATGACGAAATGCCCGATGATGTCGCCGATGAAGTGGCGGGCTAGTGCAAAAAAAACCGAGACGAACAAACGTTATTGCACAGAGCCGCAGGCCGCGCGGCTATCGAAATCAATGTCGTTTCCGGGTACACGGTGGTGGTATCGACGACTGCAGCATACGGTTAGCCGTCGCATTGACAATATCGCGTGGATTAGTTGCGTAGCTTGATTTTGGCAGACAGGCGACGCAGCTCATTGATTCAGGCACAGATAGATTCATAAATGAGCTGCGGCCCATGTGACATTTGTGGTGAGCGCCCCCTTTGTGAGCGCCATCACTTCAGAAATACATATCTGCGTCTGGTTCCCAATGGTGAAGAGGAACTGGCGAAGTCTGGTATTTCCTGTAATCCTTACCGATCTACGAACTTGCTGCCGTTGCGCAGTGACGACCGCCAAAGTTTATGGCTCGATTTCAACCACATGTCCCTGGTTTACCAACTGACCTCCCAAATTGCAGCAGGCACAGTTGATGAATTGCGTTGCGCCGCGAGTGATCGTGCCGAAGTTGTTGATGCCGGGTTCGTCGTGAATGTAGCCGAAGGCGTGGATCTTTGGCATGATGCGTTGTTCGACGTGTCGCGTGAGAGATACTGAGCCGACATGGACGGGTTCGCCCGTGCGCATGTCGCCGGTGATGTCGAAAATTCCCTTCGGAGGTCCATGGGTGATCAGGATGTCGATGTCGTCCGGGATCGACTGCCAAACGATGTCCAGTACCGAGCGAGACTTCATGTAAGCCCAGTCGAAGAACATTGGTGTGTACGGCGTGCCGAAGATCTTCAATCCTTTCCACTCCGTCTGTTCATGGATCAGAAACGTCACGTCCGGATAATCGCTTGCTCGAATCAGTCCCTGCTCGATGGCGGTCGAGTGATTGCCGGGCACAAAAAATTTGGCGGGGATCGGCAGTGCGGAATACCACGCGAAGAATTTGCGGGCCTCAGGCTCATTCATCCACGCATTTCCATGCGTCGATTCGTCGCCGCAGTGGATAACGGCGTCCGCGTCCGGGACTTCCAGCCCGTCGTGTTTGCAGTGAGTGTCGGAGATGAACCAGAGTTTCATGTTATTTCGCAGGCACCAGAACCTTCTGCCATCGACGGGGCAGGACGGAGAAGGCTGTTTCGTACGTCGCTTCGAGTGGCACCATGATACAGCCATTGGGTTCAAGAAACAGGGGCATGTCCGGAAGCGGTTGGCCGACGGCGATTGGTTCGATGGAAGCTCGTGTGGTGAACTGATCGCATTCGTAGGCGACGAGTGTCAGTGGCTGATCGGCGGGAAGCTGGAACGAGTCGTCCTGCACCTGTTCCCAAATAGCAGCGTGAATTCCGTTTGGGTCGCGCGGGCCGGGAGGGAAGGGATCGATGATCAACAGGTGGATGCGGTGTTCGAGCAATTCACTGGCTTTTTCGACGAAGGCCTGGAACGCGGCTCGGTTGGATTTGTTGCCGGGCGAGACGATTTCGAGCATGGCAACGATGCGGTCTCCACTCACATGCCGCACCACAATGGAACTCTTCCTGCGGCGATAGAATTCGGCTTCGGTCTGAGCGGTGAAGCGCGACTGTGGGCGAGTTCGCAGTGCGGTGGCTGTGCCGCCGGGAGTTGCATCTTCGGCGATCTCGTCTGCGTCCCCGGAACCGCCCTGAAGCGTCAGTACATCCGGCCCAAAGCCCGCCGCGACTTGTTCTGGAAGCGCGTAATAGCCGGCTGGCAGCGATCCTTGATTGAGGGCATCGCTGATAGCGGAAATCCAGCGGTGATGAAAGGCGTGGAAAATCCCCGCTTCCACTTTCGTCCAGTCGTGCATTGGCATGGTTTGTCTCCGAATTGTCTCGCGTTGAATTCGGCCATTGTAGAACAATTGTCCTCAATTGTTCCAATCCTGGGTATCCTGCAACCAGATTGTGAAAGTAGGTCCTTTCTGCCGGAAAGGACTTTGCACTTGCTGCAAGCTGCGACCAGAGCCACGTTGATCAGAGCGGAACGCTTTGTCGTTGAGCGGACGTCCGCTCTTGTGGTTCGCCTTGCGGCGAAAGTCCTTCTCGGCAAGAAGGTCCTACCGAAATCGGCGACCGCGCTCGTTTCCCGAACAGTGTTTGCGATTCGATCGCATTTTGGATCACGTTCATTTATACCTCACATGAACATGACCTCGCGTTGTCTATATTGTGCAGATCAAATTTACTGGAGACTCAACAGCGTTATGAAGATTACTCAAATCGAAGCCATTCCGGTCTGTGTTCCGTTGAAGCCGGGAATGACGGCAAAGACGGCCCATGGCGAACACGCGACGTCACCGTTTGTCATTGTTCGCGTGCATACTGATGAAGGATTGACTGGACTTGGTGAAGCCACGGTCAGTGCCTTGTGGAGCGGAGAGAATCAGGCCACGGCGATGGCTGTGCTTCGCGACTGCATCGAACCCGTGCTGCTGGGGCGTGATCCGCGTGACATCACCGCGATTCGCCGTGCCATGGAATTCGCGGTCAAGCTCAATCCGTTCACTCGTGCGGCGGTGGAAATGGCGATGTGGGATATCGCCGGGAAGGCCGTCGGGCTGCCTGTCCATCAGCTTCTCGGCGGTAAGGTGCGTGATCGAGTCCGCATCAAGCTGGTCGTCTGGGCTCGTGATATCGCAGGGTCTCGCCTGATGGCAGAACAGCATCTGGCCCTCGGCGTGACCTGCATCAAAGTCAAGACGGGACTGGATCCTGTCACCGACATTGCGCGAGTCCGGGCCGTGCGTGAAGTCTGCGGCCCCGATATTCCCATGACAATTGATTCGAACTGTGGATGGACGGTGCAACAAGCTCACTACTGCCTGCGCGAACTTCAGGATGTGAATTTGTTGCTCGCAGAACAACCGATTCCGCCTGGTGATCATGCGGCCATGGCCGAACTTCGGCGAAAGACTTCGACACCACTGATGGCTGACGAAAGCATTTTCACGCTGCAGGATGCCTGGTTGCTCGCCAACCATCGGGCGGTAGATATATTCAGCATTTATCCGGGGAAGCATGGAGGAATCGCCGCGACCGGTGATATCGTGGCAATCGCGCGAGCCGCCGGGCTGCGCTGCACCATAGGCAGCAATCTGGAACTTGGAGTGGGCACCGCCGCGATGTTGCACGTGGCTGCGGCCTTTCCGGAAGTTGATGTCGATGCGTTTCCGGCTGACACGATCGGGCCGCTGTATCATGAAACAGATCTGCTCACGCAGCCGTTGAATCTGGGACCTCCGGCGGCACTCGTGCCTGATGGTCCGGGACTCGGAGTTGAATTGGATGAAAAACTGCTGAAGAAATACCGAGTCGATCGTTGAGCACCCACGCACAATTTATTGTGCAAACTTTGTTCATACTTGACGCAGTCCGGAATGAGGCTGCCAAGTCTCGTTCCGGGGCTCCAGCCCTGGAACGCGATGTGCTGGAGGCTCCTGCCTCCTGCGAAAACACGGGAGGCAGGAGCCTCCGGAGCAGTGTGTTCCGAGGCTGGAGCCTCGGAACAAGGACATCATTTCTCACGGCGTGAAGTTTACTCACATACGCAGCGAAGGATCAAGTTATGCCGCAACCGCCGGACAGCAGCGGATCCGAAAATCCTTCAATAGGACACGGCCAGCAAGAACGGAATTCCGATGCCGTGCTGTCGTCAAAACACGATGCTGCGATGGCCGCGTCCTCGACGATGACCAAGGCTCGCTTCAAAGTACTGAGTGTTCTTTGTTTGCTGTCGGGCGTCCTCTATCTGGATCGCATCTGCATTTCGGCGGCTGTCGATGCGATCCAGACCGATCTGAAGATCACGAACACGGAGACCAGCTATTTCCTGATGGCTTTTACGCTGGCCTATGGCCTCTTTGAAATTCCCACCGGCCGCTGGGGAGATCGTTTGGGGGCTCGACGAGTCCTCACAAGAATCTCTCTGTGGTGGTCGGCGTTTACCGCGCTGACCGGGGCCTGTACGGGGTTGTGGATGCTGGTGGTAGTCCGATTTTTGTTCGGGGCGGGCGAAGCAGGCGCATTTCCAAATGTGGCCCGAGTCATGTCACGCTGGTTTCCGGATCATGAACGCGGGCGAGCTCAGGGTGTTCTGTTGGCGGCGTCACAGGTTGGCGGTGCGTTGGCACCGTTTCTGGCGGCGCTGCTGATTCAGGCGATCGGATGGCGTTGGACGTTTGTGGCGTTCGGAAGTCTAGGAGCCTTTTGGGCTGCGGGATTCTACGTCTGGTTTCGTGACGATCCGGCAGATCATGATGCGGCGAACGCGGCGGAAGTCGCTTACATTGGACGCGGTGCTTCGGCTTCCAACGTGCATACTGACATTCCGTGGGCTCTGGTGGTGCGAAATCCAAGCATCTGGTTTCTGAGTCTGATCATGGCCTGCGGTTCGTTCAACAGTTACATCTATTTTTCATGGTTCCCAAAGTATCTGACAGCAGGGCGAGGCGTTGCACTCACGGAAGCCGGACTGATGGCGTCGATGGTGCTGGCCTTTTCGGCGGCCGGAACTCTGTCGGGAGGATACGTGCTGGACTGGTTTGCCTCGCGCGGCGGGATTGGCAGAAAACGTCTGCTGGGAGGCTGCTCATTTTTTCTCGCGGCCGCCATGCTGGGGTGTAGTCTGCTTTCCGGCAATGCCTGGCTCGCCGCTTTTTTCGCGGCCCTGTCCTGTTTCGCAACTCAGGCCACACAGCCGCTGTGGTGGACGTGTTCGATCGGCATCAGCGGTAAGCACATCGGCGCGCTGTTTGGGTTGATGAACTCCGTCGGCGTGTTTGGTGCTTTGAGTTCGCAGTATCTGGTCGGAAAACTGGCCGACCTGCTGGGGGGCAGAGGTTTCACCGGCAGGGATCAGTGGGATCCGATTTTCTACATCAACCTGGGAGTTCTGGTCGTCGCCGGACTTCTGTGGTCTTCGTTCGTATTCAAAACCGTGGAGGCACACGATGCCAATCATTGATGTTCACAGCCATTTCTGGCGCTACCCGGATCACTTCAACGACGATTTTCGTCAACAGAGTCGGCGGGCCAAGGCGGGCGTTGAATTGGATTTGACGGTGCGCTTTGAAGACTACCAGCGGACGTCGGTGCCGGATGTTCGGACGATCGTGTTTGGAGGCAAAGCAAAACTCAGCGGGCTTTGGGTGGACGATCGATCGGTGCGGAATTACGTGGATGCGCATCCCGATCAACTGATCGGCTTCATGTCACTGGATCCGACTCAGGACGGCTGGGAGCATGAGATGAAGACCGGACATCAGGAACTCGGTCTGCGAGGAATCAAGCTGATGCCGATGTACGCAGCTTTTCGTCCGGATGAAAAATGGCTGAGCCCGTTATGGGAGTACGCTCAACAACATCAGTTACCAGTGTTGCTGCACACCGGGACCACGTTTATCTCGCAGGCTCCGCTGGAATGCACGCTGCCGAGACATCTAGACCCGGTCGCCGCTCACTATCCGGCACTGCGACTCATCCTTGCTCATCTGGGGCATCCTTATGAGGGAGAATGCGTGGCCGTGATCAGAAAGCATCCCCACGTTTATGCAGACTTGTCGGCTTTGCACTACCGCCCGTTTCAATTGTATCACAGCCTGATGCTGGTGCAGGAGTATGGCGTTTGGGACAAGGTTCTCTTTGGAACGGACTATCCGTTTACGACGGTTCAGGCGACGATTGACGGACTGCGGGGTCTCAATGCTATGTTGGCCGGGACGGCACTTCCACGACTGAATGAAGAGGCGATAGAACGGCTGATTTTTCGCGACAGCCTGCCGCTGCTGGGGTTGTGATCAGTCTCAACAACTGCGGTGTTTCTGGAAAAACGGGAACATTTGGCGAATGTTTTGAATTGTCCGGTGCCATATGAATTATCCGGTGCCATACACCTTGAAATTGTCGGCCAGAACTCGTCGAGCAACTGGCGGGCAGCGGTCAGATTGTGATTCTCGATGGCGATGTCGTCCCAGATTGCATCGAGATCAATCAGAGCCGATCGAGACTGGGGTATCTGGGTTCTGCACGAAATCAAGTGCGCGGTGACACTTGCGGAGAAAATGTGTTTGCGTTGATCGACGGACCTGGTGCTGCGATGGAGCCTGAAAGGCTCGGGCATATCAGGCTGGGGCAAGAGAATCCGCGAATGCGGATGAACGCCGCCCCAGGTTGATGTTCCGTCTGAACACGAACCCTGACAGGTTTCCGCAATGCAGCTCTGCGTTGCCCTTTCAGGGCAAAATGCGTTGGTGCCCTGGAAACCTGGGGCGTTGCCCTAGGCTGACTTGCTAAGGCCCGTTGGGCCGAATCGCAGTACTTGAACGCCACACGCACGGATC
>JBDNFT010000368.1:0-4886 GCA_041689695.1 Planctomycetaceae bacterium
CCCGGATGACTGCCGGACCCTCCTTAGATTCATTGCATTGGAAAAGCCCTGTGCTGACGACTTCCGGGAAAACAATTCTTGCTGCCATCAGCGTCGTGATCGGCTTGGTCGTTTTCTGGGTAATGCGCTCGAAAACTCCGGTGGATTCAATTCGCCCAGTGACAGAACTCCCAGAGACGCGCCAAATCGCTCCGGAGGAATGGATTGGTATTTCGTCCCAAGGAGGTCTCAAAGGCACAGGGTGGGTTTTGCTGCCCGCACCATCGACGGAACCGCCGTTTCACACCGACATCGATCCGGCCGCGCGCGGCTTTCTTGCACCTCAGGTGTGTGGAGAATGTCATGAGCAAAACTATCAAAGTTTTCTGGCGACAACTCATGCGAGGACATCCGCCGAACCAGGACCAGACACGATTCTGGGAAGTTTCGAGGGCGAGCAGAGCATTCTGAAGACGGGAAACCCGAACTTCTGGTTCAGGATGGTTGCGGAAGACAAACGATTCTATCAGGAGCTGCATATCCGGAAGAATGCGAGCGAATATGTCCATCGACCCCCGATCGACTTGGTCCTGGGGTCCGGAAATCATGGTCAAGCCTATCTGTATTGGGAAGGCGACCATCTGTATCAGATGCATGTCAGCTATTTGACGGAACTCAATCGCTGGGTGAACAGTCCGGGAATGTATATCAATGGCACGGCCGATTTTGCGAGACCCGTTCCCGGTCGATGTCTGGACTGCCACGCCACATGGTTTGCGGAAGATCGAAAATCGATCAATCGATTTGACCGGCACAATTACGTGCTGGGAGTCACGTGCGTGCGATGCCACGGGCCAGGTCACGAACATGTGAACTGGCATCGACAGGTGCCGGGGGAGACGGAAGGAAAGCGGATCGTCAACCCTGCCACGCTGTCGCGGGAACGCATGAATGAACTGTGCGCTCAATGCCACTCAGCGGGGGAACCGAATGCCCCGGCATTTGCTTACCGCCCTGGAGAGCCCCTCGCGGAGTATCTGCAGTTGGATTTTTCTGCCGATGACCCGGGAAATGAGGACCCTCACAGTGCCAATCAGTTGGCGCGACTGATGAAGAGCAAGTGCTACAGCATGAGTGATTCGCTGACGTGTATTTCCTGCCACGATCCACATCGTGATCAGCGAAAACATCCGGAAGAATTTTCCGTCAGCTGTCTGAAGTGCCACACGGTTGAGGCTTGCGAAGAACGGAAGACGCTGGGATCCGCCATCGACAATCGATGCATCGATTGTCATATGCCGGCGCGACGCGACGCGCAGGTTCGTATGGAAATGGGTCAGGGTTCCGTTTCCGCGCTGATTCGCGATCATCATATTGGACGATGGCCGGAAGCCTCCGAACAAATTCGCAGCCAGATCCTGAATTCCTCCGAGGCGCAATAACCGATGTCATCGCCGTTTCAGGAAGCGTTCGTAATGTTCTTTCCTCCACGAATGACCGTGCTGGCCGTTTCGGCGTTGCTGGGAGGACTGATGCTGGGCTGCACCGGTGACAAGCCGATGCAGAAGAATCCTGAGCAGGCCGTCAGCAAGAGCCCCGATGGAATTTCCCGGCCGCAGACTCCAGAGAATTCCAGCACGCCCGAACCAACAGACCTTCGAACATCGATTCATTTCACGTCCATGATTCAGGGCTCCGGCATCGACTTCCAGCATGTCAGCGGCAACTCACCTGAGAAAGCCTTCCCGGCCGCGAACGGCAGCGGCCTCGCCAGCCTGGACTATGATATGGACGGTCAGTACGACCTGTATTTCGGGAATGGAACGACGTTTCCGATTGATCCCCTGCGATCCGCGGCGGGCGATGAGTTGTACCGAAATCGGGGCGACTGGAAATTCCGCCGCGCCACGGCCGCGAGCGGTATGATCAATCCGTCTTACACGGCGGGTGTCGAGTGCGGCGATTTTAATAACGACGGCTTTCCGGATATTTACGTCACCAGCGTTGGCAGAAATCAGCTGTATCTGAATTTGGGTGACGGAACGTTTGAAGACGTTTCGGTGGCCAGTGGAACTGACGATCCGCAATGGGCCACCAGCGCGGCATTCCTTGATTTCGACCACGACGGGCTTCTCGATCTTTATGTCTGCCACTACGCCGAATGGAGCCTGGAGCACAATGCGTTTTGTGGCGACCCGGTTCGGAAGATTCGCATGTACTGCAGTCCCACGATGGTGCGTCCCGAGCCCGATGTGCTGTTTAGGAATCAGGGCGACGGTACGTTCCTGAATGTCTCGGAGACAACAGGCGTCCGCGTTCGCAGCGGGCGTGGTCAGGGCGTAATTGCGGCGGATCTCAACGGCGATCAGAAAATTGATCTCTATGTTTCCAACGACATCAATCAGAACTTTCTGTTGCTGGGAGATGGCAAGGGACAGTTTCAGGAAGCGGGAGAACTTTCCGGGACAGCTTACGATCACCTGGGGAAATCTCAGGCCGGAATGGGGCTGGCGCTGGGAGACTTCGACCGGAATGGAAGCGTCGATGTGTTTGTTACGAATTACGCTAAAGAACACAACGCGCTCTATGAGAATCTGCGCAACGGAGTCTATGTCGAAACCGGAACGACGCGGATACCGGAGGGCAGTCTGCCCTATGTCGGATGGGGAACGTCGCTGTCGGATTTTGATCTTGATGGATGGCTGGATCTGATCGTGACGAACGGACACACGGACGACAATCTCGCTGAACTCGGCAAGGAGGGAGAATACCAGCAGCCGCCGGGGCTGTGGAAAAATGACGCGGGTCGATTCCGTCTGCTGACGCCGCAGGGGGGAGCCTATTTCAAAGAACTTCACAACGGTCGTGGACTGGTATCCTGCGACTTGGACAATGATGGTGATTCGGACGTGGTCGTTGGCCATCAGGAGGGGCAACCGGCTCTGCTGCGAAACGACAGTCTGGACGATCCGAAAACGCAGTCCCTGCAAATTCGACTGATCGGGAATCCAGACAACCGCGACGCGATTGGGGCGTTGATTAAAGTAGTGTCTACGCATCAACCGCAACTGAGGATGGTGTTTGGAGGTGGAAGTTATGCCTCCACTTCAGATCGGCGAGCGGTGTTTGCTGTTGAACATGATGCTGTCACCAACCTGCTGATCGATTGGCCCGATGGTTCTCAAACTCTCGCTGTTGGATTGAAGACGGGTGTAGATTACTGTATTGTCCAAAGCCATTCTTCGGAAGCACGAGTCATGCCGAGGAGTGACCGGTAAATTCATTTTTAAATCGAGGTCAGAATGCAGCAGCCACAGGATTCAAGAACGGAATCGAACAACGACATGGAGAGTTCGCCACCAGCACTATCACCCAGCGGTAGCGCAAAATTCAGCATCGTCCGTGTTTTGACACTCGTGGTTGTGATCGTCGGAGTTGCTGCCGCAGTTTACGGAATCCGGATCCTGACCGAGAAACCCGTGGTTCTCGTTAAGTTTTCAGGCCGCGTGATGTTTAACGGAAAACCTGTCACGGTCGGCGGGATGGCAACTCAGCGAGTGGATGATGACCGCGACGGTGGCGTCAGTGCGTTTGACGAGGAGGGGCGATTTGACCTAAAGACAGACGGAAAGCCGGGAGCCTACGTCGGACGCCACAAAGTGGTGATTTCCAGCATGACACCCACAATGCCACCCAGTCCCCTGACTCCATCCGTGTATGCGAGCATGGCGACGACCCCGCTGTTTATTGACGTTTCAGAGAACCCCGCAGAGAATCAGAAGGAATTTGTTCTGGCAGGTGCTTTGCCGGGAAGTGCCGCAGCAAAGCCCGCTGAGGAACCCCCTGCCAAACCCGCCCAGGCAGAATCTGTCCCGTCGGACTCACAGCCCGAAACGACGGACGTTCCGGAAAAGGCTCCTTGATTCTGTTTCACCTGGCAAGGACCGAGTTGCCCACGCTCCTGCAGGTACTACTTGCGAATGAGCTTGTTTCGTTGACAATCGCCGCAGTTATTTCCTGCGAAAGTTATGAATTTATTCCACAACTTCTTGGCAAGATTACCGATATTGAGATACACTTCGTGTCACCTGAACGCTTCTCTACCTGTATTTTTGAATGGTGTGTTTCATTCCAGTTGTTGGGTTGCGTCAGTACTTATTCAGAATCTGGTGTCGTTCGTTCTTAGCCTTAGGGGGATTTTAAATGAAGACGGTGAATTGGGAAAGGCGTGCATTCACGCTGATTGAACTACTGGTGGTGATCGCCATCATCGCGATTTTAATCGCGTTGTTGTTGCCGGCCGTTCAGCAGGCTCGCGAAGCGGCCCGAAGAACTCAGTGCAAAAACAACTTGAAACAAATCGTGCTGGCGATGCACAACTATGTTGACGTCAACAATCAGTTTCCACCCAGTATCGGGTGGAATATCACGGCAACAGGGGATCGCCATGGAGCGTGGTCGGACAAGGTTTTCCTCCTGCCACAACTGGAGCGTGCTAACGAATTCGCTCAATTGAGGTACGATCAATTGCCGTACACGCACTGGGACCGTGGTCACAACGTTGCACTCAGCGGTCGCTTGCCGATGTTCAATTGTCCATCGGACATTCCGAATCAGAATGGTCCCGATGGGAATTTTTCCTACGCGATTAACAATGGAACAATGCGCTATGCTCCTCCAGGCAGAACCACAGCGATCAGTGGCTGGGAAGGTCGGCACAACGGCATCGCGTCGTATGTTAATGTCGGCCATAACGCTCCTGTGACGTTCGCGACGATCTTGGACGGCACAAGCAACACGGCTGCATATTCAGAATTCGGCAAGACAACTTTTGTTCCGGAGCCGTATGGCCCCAGGGGTATGCAACTCAAGACTTGGGTCGGTGGCAATACGAATACAGAACTGCG
>JBDNFT010000369.1:0-3346 GCA_041689695.1 Planctomycetaceae bacterium
AGAACGCAAAAAGTCCGCCCAGCGCCAACGGTACCAAGATGTCGCGCGCCACGTAAAGTGCAGCCACAAAGACGACTATTCCCGGTGACTGGGAGGCCGCAGCGATCGTTTGAAGATCCTTGGAACGGGCCATTGCTGAACACACTTTTCCGCTGCCATGATGCAGCAAAGAATTTCACAGGATTATTGGTATGGATCACTTGATAAATAACTGTCGTGATACGAAGTGAAGACTCAAATGGCACACGATTTCCTGCTTCAGACGTCACTCTCGGAGTGAGGCAGGCCGTAACGCGTGGCTTTCGAATTCGTCACTCAGAGAGTGAACAACTAATACAATCATAAATCGAGTACCCTTGGACTAACACCCTGCCGCTCAGTTGCTGAATGCCCCAGAGTGTCTCCAGTCTTCTGCTGAATCATCCCATCAGTTGGTTCACGTTGCCCTTCACGCGAGCCAAATCATCATCTGATAACTGGCCCCATTTTTCCTGAATAACACCCTTCCAACGGTTCCAGTTGCCGTGAAGTTCTTGTTGAGTCACCATTGTTCTTCTCCATTTTGGTACGTGTCCGAGTTGTGCTTGATCTCACTTTGAGATCGTTGAATTCCAATTATTGCATTTGCCATGCCATTACCCTGGGCACTGCATGTTTCGCACACTTTTGGCGGCTTCAACGCGGTAGAAGCATTGAAACGCAAGATCAGAAAGTGGGAGTCAGATCGATCACGAATCGGGTCGGCTGTCGAACAGCCACGTGGGAACGGATCGTTGCTGGATTAACGCCAGTGGTGGGTCTGCGCAAACCCGATTGTCTTCCCCTGAACATCTATGACTGATGTGTGCCTGAAATATTGGGCAACACATGGTGTCATTGGGTTTTACTTAACCCACCCTGCGATTTGCGGTCTTTTAGAAGAGTAGTTGAAGCCGCGGGATTTGCCAGCAAATCGACCGTGCCGTTGTCAGGGTCTCTTGAGTTTTCAGCCTGCTCCTGCATTTTATCTGCGTCGCTTTTCAAGTTGTCCTCTGCCTCGTTCACAAGCTCTGCCTCGTTCACAAGCTCTTCCGCAGGTTTTGATGCTTTCGCCGAAACGTGCTTCTCGTCCATCCGACGATCCGTCTTGAGAATGCGAACAGGCACGTCTGTCATGAGTAGCGTCCCGCGTGTACTGACCCGCCGCACATAGCCGCTATATTCGCCAACCTGAATGAGATCTCCATAGCGAAATGGGTTATGCACACTCAGCAGCATGCTAGCCAGAAAATTCTCCGCGATGTCTCGGAAAGCGATCCCCATGACAAGGCCAAACAGCCCCGTGCAGCCAAGCACAGTCATCGCAAGTTGCGTCAGGCCAGTCATTCGCAGCACCAGAAACAATCCGAGCAGCAACATCGGAATGACAAGCGCCTTCCTCGCAACTTCACGCAAGAGAGGTGTTTTCACTTTCTTCAAAATTGTCACATCGGCAGCACGTTGCCCTAAACGTGCCAAGCCCCGGATTGCCGCGAGCAGCAGCAGCAGACCGATGGGAGCTAACGGCAATCCTCGGACAGCGCTTGGAGTGAATCCGCGCATCGTCAGCAGCGCTGGAGTCGCGTCGAACCAGGGAGGGTCTGTCATCGTGATTCGATTGACGACGGCAACAACGTCTTCTGTTTTGCCTGCAAGGTCCGAGGCCCATGTGCGATACTTTTCGAGGCTGGTTTCGCCCCTCAGAAATACCACGCCACTTTCGACATGTACCTCTTCATCCTGATCTACTTCGCATCCGATTTCTCACTGTTTCGAACGTCCTCATCGACCATTTCCTGAAGACCGCCGAGAGTGGCCTTGCCATATTTGACGTGGACGAACTCAATCCAGCCGCGATTGATTTCCTTCGGCCACTCACCAGTTTCGAAGGTTTCCTTCAGCAACTCCGACTCCGCAGGAATCTCAAGCGTCAGCCCTGCGGTATGGGAGTCCCGAACAAACGCAGCCAATGGAATAGCAAGACGTTGTTTGCCGTCCGAGACTACGGCCAGGTCCCTCAATGACAAATACGCAACTTTCCAGTTTTGGTCTGGAGTGAGCAGCACGTCATCCACGCGAGCAAATTTCTGGCGATCCACGTCGCGAACCAGGCGGCCATCCATCTCGTCAATGCCGACAAGATGGAGACGCATATCCTGAGTACGCTCGGCCGGCCAATAGGGATTTGCGTCGAATCGTTCGTAAAGTGCAGCAAGCTTGCTGGGAAAAACCAGGGACGGCTGTAGAGTTTTCGCTTTCGATCGCCCGTGTTGAATCTGTTGCTGACTCACATTCACCTTCAGGCCATCGTCGTGGTTCCAGTTTTCAAGCGTGCCAGGTGGCAGAAAAAAAACATTGTCAACCTTAGCCACTTTCTTTGTATTTCTGACCGAGATGAACGCGAGGTGTCCGAATTCAGTATCGACGACCACGTCTGCCACCGAGCCAATCATTTCACCGTCGGTATCGTGAACTTCCGCATTGATAATATGCGAGGCCGACACCACTTCATCGAATTGCACTTCAACGCCCGTAGACTGAAGTGGTGAGGCCGCTGCATCATCTGACGCAAATACCGCCGATGAAACCAAAAGCATCGAGCACACAAAAACAATGGTCAGACAAGATATGCAACGAAAATGTGACATCGGAAACTCCATTTGAATTTAGCATCGCGGGGAATACAACTGACTGAAGTTGTCGTGGGATTCTCCAGAACTCCATACTCAGCAACAAACGTACCGACGCAATCTCAGCGTAGGATCTTTGCACCGACTTAGCCCGGAACCGACGTTCGCCATTGCGAACCGCTCTCCATTCGACGCCGCAAGCTGTCGATTTAATGAGCGGCAAGGCGATAGCCGCCGGTGTCCGCGAAAAATACTGACAATACCCGCGGCTAGCGCCTTGCGGCTCACAATTTTTGATTAAAGCAACAGCCGGCCGGCGTCGGTGGGAGCAAAACTAATCAGCTAACACAAAGACGTCGCGAACGTTTTGAACGCCCAGCGACCTCCTCGAACGATGAGCTTTCAAAGCTGTGGTACGACGACACTCATCGCGCCGCTGTCAATTTTCAGACGCACGGTGGTTTCCAGTTCAATGAGTTCACCGTCAACCGATGCGAAGTTGTGTTTTAGCCTGCGAGGAAACGTGAGCGTCACGGAATTCACGCTGGACTCAGAAAGGGTGTAACCGGCGTTCCGCCGGTTCTCTTTTGGTGTGTTATGTAATCGGTATAAACGAAAAGCGGCCTACCTGCCATGATTCGGGTGTTCAAGTAACCGATTCACAAAGGCAAGGAGGCCGCAGGTATGAAAATCGTCGA
>JBDNFT010000370.1:0-8451 GCA_041689695.1 Planctomycetaceae bacterium
ATACCATCTGCGGACTCCTGCACCGTTGACAAACAAAGTGCCCCCGGTTTGTGGTATCAATCGTTCAAGGCCCGAGAGACTCCAGCCTTTGCCGAACGCGCTTGTCGTGCGATTTTCAACCAGTACCTGTTGCGTCAATGTTTGCGTTTGAGTGTACATTCCCGATGGTGCGGAGACTTCGATTTGTGCGTCGTACTTGCCCGAAGCCAATGGCGTTGAAGCTTGCAGAGCGATGCGAAGCGGTGATCCTTGCTGCAAGCCGGTGTGATCGATGACGACACTCGATTGTGTGACACCGTTGATTTTCAATGTGGCTGTTAACGGGCCGGTTGGCAGGCTTGCGGAATTCCATGTTGTGTCGATGGCGACAATTGGCAGCGTGGAGGCCGTATCTGAAGAGTACGATAATGACAATCCGCCTGGTAAATCTCGATGCACTCACACGACTCCCGAGAGCGGATCAGTGCCAAAGGTCTCAAACCATTCCTGCCCGCTCGGCCGCAACACGCCGCCATTGACCGCACCAAGGAACGAACCCGCCATTGTTGTGCCCGTGGTTCCGCCTCCAGTCGTTGTAGTTGTTGTGCCGGTGCCACCCGTTGTGCCTGTTCCGGTCGGCATGGTTGTCGTCGAGCCGGTTCCGCCGGTGCCCAGGCCACCGGGCATTGATCCGCCCATTCCATAGGGATCACCATCAAGCATGGCACGATCTTCAAGAGCTTCGGTTTCCGTGGTTGTCTTCAGGCCCAACGAAACGTCGGCCACCCTAAATCGCCCCCCCCCACCCAGCTTGACGACGTGAATTTCGCATCACGCTTCGTCCCGGAGTCGTATTGCGATCAGAAAACATCAAGAGCGGCAAAAAGGGGACGCAGCTCATTGTTTGTGGATTTGTCACTTTTTGTTTGGCCTTCCTCGTGAACGTAGCGTATGTTCGAGCTGAAGTCGAACGGAGGACTGTGAAACGAACAAATCACTTCCATAAGGTTGGCCCCTTTTCAAACACTTTCGAATGGCCTTTTCTTCGGCTTCGCTTTGGGCTCGATTCACCATCGCTACTCAGGTCCGTGGTTGAGGAATTGGCCATTCACTGAGCAACTCACGTGATTCTGCGTTTCCAGACGTTCTGCGCCACAGGCTTCATTCGACCAAGGTCAATCGCGCAACCGCTCGATTGATCACATGAAAGCAAGTTCCAGCCGGGCAGTTTCGTGGTCGTCGTGACATCATCTCACTTTTCGCCGGTCGTCCCTTGGTGCGTTGCTTTTTTCTTGCTCCAGATTCAGATATGGCGACTCATTGCCCCGTGGATATTCCTGATGGTCAAGAAATCGCGTTCGATTGTGAATGGCACGGAACACGGTTAACTTTCATATCCATCAAGTAACGACCGACATGTTGGCTCATGACTGAACACGCACCCATGAATCTGGCTGGCAATGAGGAAACTCAAAATCAGACACCGCGAATCGCTCTGGCGCTCGGCGGTGGTGGAGCGCGTGCTGCCTATCAGGTCGGAGTGCTGCGAGCTATCGCTCGAATATATCCGGAACTGCGGATTCCCATTCTGACAGGTGTTTCGGCCGGTGCGATCAACATCTCGCACCTTGCAAATCATACCGGCAGCTTTCACGAAAAAATCGACGGCCTGTCCGGATTATGGCAGAGTCTGCAACTGGACAACGTCTTCACCACGAGTGGCCCGTCACTGTTATGGCGGGCGCTTCGAGTTGGAATTCGACTGGCGCTGGGGCGTGCTCCTGGAGTGCGTGGCGTTCATGGAATGGTTGACACTCAGCCGCTGCGACTGTTTCTCCGCAATGCCCTGCACGCTGATAACGGCTGCCTGCCTGGGATACAGGAGAACATCGAACACGGCCGATTAGAGGGCGTGGCACTTACAGCATTATCGTATGGAACGGGAGATACCGTGACATTTCATCAGGGTCAGGCAATGGCGGGTTGGGGGCAGATGAGACGACGCAATATCAACACGCCACTGACTGTTGAACACGTGATGGCCTCGGCTGCTCTGCCGCTTTTCTTTCCCCCCATTCAGATTGATGAAGACTGGTACGGAGACGGCGGTATTCGACTTGTGAGTCCACTGGCACCAGCACTGCTGTTGGGAGCCAATCGTATTCTGGCGATATCAAATCATTATGTGGGGGGAAGCTGCGAGCTTCGTCCGGTGACGGAGCCGCCGTCACCAGCTACAGTTCTTTCATCGCTCTACAACGCTGTGTTTCTCGACCAGCTCGATCACGATGTTGTGGAAATGCAGATGATCAACAAGCTCGTCCACGAACTTCCACCGGAACGACGAATGGGATTTCGTGAAATCAAGTTGCTCGTCATTCGTCCTTCGGAAGATATTGCAGCCATCGCTTATGAACTTCGACACCAAATCCCTCCAACGCTCCACCATCTGTTAGGCCGACTGGGCGCGGGCGACATTGGCAGTCAGGACTTTCTCAGCACCGTCTTGTTTCAAACGACGTTTATCGAACGAATGATGCAGGTCGGCGAGCGTGACGGTGAATCGCAGGCTCCGAGAATTCGGAGATTCTTTGAAGGGTGAAACAGAAGCAGTTCATTTGAATTCGGACAACAGAGGACACAGAGTTGATGACCAACGTCGGCTTGAATCACCGATCTCTTGAGTTACTCAGTGGACTTTGCGAGCTCTGTGGTGAAAAATGAAATCGAAACGCTCGGATTCGCTAACGATCTCACTTCACCAATTGAAGGTTGACCAGCAACGAATTTAAAGTAATAACGCAAAGCCGCAGAGACGCAACGGTGCAAGGAGACAGAAAAGTCCGTCAAGATGTATGGCCGATCTGCAACTATTCTTTGCGCCCTTGCGCCCTTGCGTTGAAATCATTCAGAACGCTGCAATCGCGTTGAAATCGCTCAACTTAAAACAGCCGTCACCGGTTTACTGCGATCGTCGATGTGGAATGGGCGGTCTGTCAGTGTTCTTGAAATTCGCCTACGCCGCTGGCTCGCCGATAGATAAATCATGCTCAAAAACTTATGCGTGCGTGCTTAAAACTCACCAATCACTTCGCCACCAGATCGAGACGAAAGTGAAACAAAAGTACCATGATCAATGCTGGTTGATAAAAATCTCACGGAACCGTCACTGAGCAGAAACTGATTGCCGCCAACATGGTAACTCCAGAATCGCCGTTCGATGTTCGGCGTGTCGGGTGGATTGTCGGCTGGCGTTAGACCACGTTCGGCACTGATGTATTGTTCGCACTCCGTTCCGCCACAGATCGGCCAGCCCCATCCATAATCCGTTACGATCCCGCGTTCCCCAACCAGAAATGTGTTTGACGTACCGTCGGTAATGTCGCCGATTCGAACACGACTGCTCGTGTAAAGTATTCCGTCTCCGTTGGTGATTCCATTGAATGGACACCATGCGGCGCTCTCTTTGGTGCCACCGACACCGATGTAATTTGCCGGATAAACTTTCCCCACGTCATAGGTATTTGGATACGGACCAGCAGGACCGCTCAACAACTGATCCCCACTGCGAGGATCGCTGGGACACGTCAGCATCGGAAGCAGGACCGATGTCGCATTCGACTTCCCGGCAGTCTGCTGTGCTTTAAGAAATACCGCACAGTCTGTTGCTGTAAAATCGATTGTGCTGTACACGTTTGCCTGCTCAAAGAACGGCAACGTGTGAGACACCCAGCCCCATGCCAAACCGGTACCTCGCAAACTGCCAGGTGGAAAGACGAGATGCACATCGTGATAGTTGTGCAGCGCGAGACCTAATTGTTTGAGATTGTTTTTACATTGAGTTCGTCGAGCCGCCTCCCGTGCCTGTTGAACAGCCGGTAGTAACAACGCAATCAGAATGGCGATGATGGCAATCACAACCAGCAGTTCGATCAGCGTAAAACCACGTCGCACTTGAGACATCACAAACTCCAACGAAAACATTTATTCTGAGACGATTGCTGCGCTTGGGTCCAGCATAAAATCAGCTTCGTTCTTCGAGCCTGCTTCGATGCGTCGCGTCAGTTTCCACTCGAGTGGAATAACAGGCTCGGCTGTAGCTCCCTTCTTTGCTGCTGCGGGCACTGATTCGATGATCACGGTGTACTCGCCAGGCAGGGGACCCGTTTCGGACGTAAATTGATAAGCACCATTGTCGATCTTCGTCGTCGCCATCGGGCCTTTTGCGTCAGGCAAAAAGCGAATTTCACCCGTCAGTGGCGTACCAGAAACCGTGACGTTGCCGGAGAACTCGACACGACCAGACGATTCACCACAACCTGGGACGCCAGAAAGCACAACGCCGCACATGAACAAACAAATTCGCACCTGAGTATTCCAACAAGACGATGCTGAGAAATCGGGAACTGTAGTATGCCAATTCAAATGATTTGAATTAACTCGGTCTGCCTGTACCTCGCGGCTTGCAGCCAGTCAGCCGCGTACGTAGTTCGGGAACCTGTCGAAGGGCAGGCGTGGATCAATAGTTTAACCCAACTTAAGGAGGAGGCACTGAGTGCCCCGCCTCCTCTTCGAGTCGGGTTAAACGGACGCATTCTCAACTGAGACTTAATCAACACACGCCGAAGTGCCAGTTGCACTTCTATCCGCCGGACACCTCAATCCGTCGCGGTTTCGCGCTGGGGGCGCGGGGCAGTTCGACACGCAAAACACCATTGATCAGCTTCGCCTGAATCTGATCATGATCAACCTCATCACTCAGGATGAACGAACGCAGAAAATCGCCGACATGATACTCCTGATGGATCATCTGAGCAGACTCAGAAAGGTCAGATGACACTCGTCCGAACAATGTTAAACGATTGTCCTGAACCTGCAGATCAAGGCCCTCGGAATCAACTCCCGGAAGATCCGCATACAGCACCAGCCCGTCCGGAGTCTCGTAAATATCAATGGGAGGATTAAACAGCAGACGCGCCGGGGAAGTGGCCTCGGTCGATGCCGGAATCATCGAAGTCGAATCGGACGGCTGAGCAGGATTTTGAGATTCATTCATTGTGATAGACTTTCGCCAGCGAAAGGACGCTAAGGACCTTCGTTAACTTTGATCTGACGCGCAGCAGATGAAGGGGCCTTGGGAAGCGTAACTCGGAGAACTCCGCAATTGTAATCAGCCCGCATTCCGTCTTCGTTAATGCGATCGGGCAATTGAATCTTTCGCTGCCACGGCCCGTGAAATCTCTCCTGACGGCGGAACGTGTCCTCCCGAGCTTCCTCAGGCGGCATCCGCGTGCCTTTAATCGTCAGGCAATTTGCCGCAATCGTCACTTCCAATTGGGTGACATCAATGCCGGGAATTTCAGCAGTGAGCACGAAGCTATCATCCAATTCCAACAAATTGACTTGGGGAAACCGACGACTGAATCGAACGCCGTGCAGCGTCAGGCTGACCCCTTGCAACAGTCGATCAACTTCGTGTTCCAGATCGCGAAAGGGATCCCACGGCTGACCCCAACGAAAAATTGGCATTGGAAACTCCAGGAACTTTGTGATGGCAGCTTCACCACAAACGATTGTCAAATTCGGCGACACGCCTGCGAATCCAGCCTAAGATGCACACTATGTTCCAATTGCACACAACGACTTTCCGAAGAGTATTCTGGCAAAATCGCCGTTTGTAAAGCATTGCTACCAATAAGCTTAGAGTTTTTCCGTACGTTCAGCCAGGCCAATAGCGGAACTTGGGAGGCTTCTGCCATTTTGCCAGCAGCCAGATCCTGCTATTTTCGGAACGAGACCTTCGTAGCCTCGCGAGAATTCCGCATGGGTCTGTTAACCTGTAGTGAAACATCGTCAGAATCCATATTCCTGGACAGTCAGCAATGGCCCATCAACATCGTTCCTTTTCCTCAGTCTACGTGGGAAGTTTTGATCCGATCACTCTGGGGCACCTGGATATTATCCGCCGCGCTTCGAAGATCTTCGAACACGTCACAGTTGGAATTGGCGTCAATCCGGACAAGACCATGCTGTTTTCCGGCGAGGAACGTCTGCATTTCTGTCAGCAGGCTGTGGCCGAGTTCCCAAATGTTGATGTGCGTACCTTCGACGGCTTGACAGTCGATTTTGTGCGTCAATGCAACAGCCGCATTCTGCTACGTGGCGTGCGAACTTTAACTGACATCGAGCAGGAATTTACGATGACACTGGCAAACCATGTGCTCGATGGAGAAATCGAATCTGTTTTTCTCATGTCTTCTGAAAAGTTCGCACACATCTCAAGCTCACTCATTAAACAGATTGCAAGAATGGCAAAGGAAGACGTCAGCGAACGATTGAAGGACTTTGTCCAGAAACCCATCATTGATGCTTTGATTACGAAACTGCGGGAACAAAAGACTGCCCGCTGAATGTCATTCACAACCTTGAGCCGCAAGGCGCTAGCCGCGGGTGTGTCCCGTGTCTTCAGAATTTACCCGCAGCTGGCGCCTTGCGGCTCAATAACTCAGCAAGGCCCCCAGGCTTTTGCGAACTGCAATGAAAAACAACTGGCAAAGAAAGAA
This sequence comes from Planctomycetaceae bacterium, assembly GCA_041689695.1. Lineage (GTDB taxonomy): Bacteria > Planctomycetota > Planctomycetia > Planctomycetales > Planctomycetaceae > SXXK01. Next base: position 6,543 of record JBDNFT010000370.1, read on the forward strand.
CTAACAATGGTTAAAACAGCCTCCACGATGATCAGCCTGGGCACTCAGGCACCGAATTTTTCCCTCACCAATGTTGATGGAAAGCAAGTCTCGCGAACCGATTTCGCAGGTCAGCCGCTGTTGGTGGTCTTCATGTGTAACCACTGCCCATTTGTCATTCATATTCGCAAAGCGTTGCAGGAATTTGCAGCGGAGTATCAAGACAAGGGATTGGCAATCGTCGGCATCAGCAGCAACGATGTCGTCGCCTATCCACAGGATGGACCTGACAAAATGAAGGAAGAATGGCGTTCGGCGGGCTACTCGTTTCCATATTTGTTTGATGGAACTCAAGAAGTTGCCAAAGCCTATCACGCCGCCTGCACGCCCGACATTTTCCTGTTCGACAAAGACCACGGACTGGCCTATCGAGGTCAGTTTGATGCAAGCCGCCCCGGCAATGGACTACCGGTGACTGGTGCCGACTTGCGAACGGCGACAGACGCAGTACTGGCAGGCGAAACAGTGCCGGGTGAACAGCGGCCGAGCATCGGCTGTAACATCAAATGGAAAGCGGGTTCAGAACCTGACTTCTTTAGCGGAATCTCAGCAGTTTGAACTGCACATCGCTTCGAACGACTCAAAACTCACTCAGCAGAACAGGAAACGGAATGGCATCGGATTTGTCGATTGCTTTAAGTCAACTTCACGCATTGTTGCTGCAACTTGCCGAAGCCGAAGCGGCCCTTTCCGAAGGTCCACGATCGATCATGGTCGCGGAAAAACAAGTTGCGCAGATGGAACAGCAGATTGAAAACCAAAAGGCAAAAATCAAGCAGACTCGCAAGACTGCGGATGAACTGAACCTTAAGCTGAAGACCAAAGAATCGGAACTCAAAAAATACGAAGGGCAGCTCAACACGGCGACGTCCAACAAAGAATTCGACATCGTGAAAGGCCAAATTACCAACGTTAGTAAGGAGCAGGCGGATATCGAAAACACGGCCTTCGAAGCTATGGAAGAAATCGATGCGACTCAAGTGGCCCTGAAAAACCTGGAAACAGAACTTAAGAATCGCAAACAGGCAGCGGTTACGATCAAAGCAGAAGTTGAAGCCGGAAAACCCGCACTGGAAGCGTCACTTGAAAACCTCAAGACTCAAATAGAAGTCGCAGAAAAAGTCATACCACCCGGAGAAGGATTATCCGCTTATCGCCGCCTTCGAATCGCCAACGGTCCCGGCGCGCTGGCCGGAATCGAAGATGACTTCTGTGATGGCTGTAACTGCAAAGTCACCAACCAGGATCTCGTCCGGATTCGCACTGGGGAATTCATGCGATGCAGAGAATGCAATCGTGGACTCTACGTCGTATAATAAAATCGGACACGGCGAGCGGAGCGGCGTCAGCCCTCCGGTACTTCTCCGTACCGGCAAGCTGATCTATGCCACTCGCGGCAAATTCAAATCGACACCTTGGCCCCGATACGGCTTCGAAGAAAATGAGGTTTTCGCAGACGGTGTTGAATCCGATTCAACACTCGTTCCGCCTGCACTGCAGGATGATCTGCAGAGTCAGCCGAAAAGCCAACGACCGAACCGATTCCAAAGACCCCTGAGCACCACGTCTCAAGATTCGCCGCGCACCAAAGCTGTCCGTGTTCGTCCGGCTCAACTCCGATCGTCGCGAGGTCAAGATGATCAGTAAATCCCACCGTCCGGCGGCAATCCACAATCTGCTGATTATCTGGCGAAACATGGCCGTCACTGCTGAGACCAAGCTCTGACGGATGAAAAACGATCTGAACCCCGGAATCTTCAGCCAGCTCCAGCAGATCTCCATCACCGTTTTCACGCGCCAACAAACTTGTGTGGACACCAAATAAACTCAACAGAGAAGCAAATCCTGCCCCAAAATCTTCTCCGCCCAG
>JBDNFT010000371.1:0-7788 GCA_041689695.1 Planctomycetaceae bacterium
CTTTGAGCAAAATTTACGCATTGACTCGCCGCCAGAGCGATGGCGAGCGGCATGGATAATCGCCTTCCCCATTTAGAGTATGAGCACCGCTATGAAAAAAATCCTGTTTCTGATCACTGTCCTTTCTGCCTGCGGCCTGACCGCAGAAGCCAGAAACCGGTCTTGTTGTGTGCCGTCAAATTCAAATTCCACCCAAACTTCCGCATGCAGCACCGGTTCAGGCACTTCAACTCGCTGGTACAAAGCAAAAGATGGCACGTTCCGAGAAATGATGCCCTACATGGATGCACTCAGCCGCGCTGAAGATGCTGACGATATGGAAATTGTTTTGAGGGGCGTTCAGGAAGAACTAACGTCGGCGAATTCAAACATAGAAACAATCCAGGCTGATGCTGCAAAGCTGAAGACAGAACTGGAAAGCCAGATCGCCGAACTGAAGATGCAGCTTGAAAATGAAAAGACGGCTGCTGCCGCTCAAAAAGAACGTGGCGACAAAGCTGAAGCGGCACACAAGCAGAGTGTCGATCAGATTGCTACGCTGCGAAACGGTGCCAAGAAGAGCGAAGAATCTCTAAAGGCAACTCAGGGCGACCTAAAGAAAACTGCAGAAGAACGTGAAAGCCTGAAAGCCGCTCGTGCTGACCTGGAAAAGAAATTGGCCGACATGACTGCAAATATGGACGCGGCAAAGAAGGCTGCCGAAGATGCCGCGAAGGTGAGCCAGCAGGAAATCGAAAAGCTGAAGCAGGAAGCCGCTGAATCGAAGAAGGCTGCAATTGAAGCAGAAGCGAAAGCCAAAGAAGCTCCGAAACCAGACGAGCCAAAACCAGAAACCGACGCACCAGCTGGTGACAACGGTGAAACCCCAGCCGAAGATGCTCCAAAGAATTGATCAACTGATCGTTCGCCACCTACCTTAAAAAAACAAGCCCCGCTGGATCAAAAGTCCAGCGGGGCTTTTTCGTTGCTTCTCGTGGTGGAATTGGTGACATATGGTCAATGTTGTCCTAGGCGAGCGGCAGAATCAGGTCTACCTAAAAGATGTTGCCCTGCCGAAGGACTCCGACCTGGGACAGGTCGGACGACAACGTAGGCAGATCTGTCCCGGATCTGCATCCTTCAGCATCGTTGACGGCGAATGGTTGTCTGGCTGCAGGATCGGGAATTGGTAATTTTTTTACTGCGTCTCGTCTGGCAGGACGGCAGGTCTGCGCTTATGCAGCGGGCTTGCCGCCATCGATCTCACGAAGACTCACCCCATCCTCGACGTTCCTCAACAAGACATAGGCAATTGCGATTTCGGAAAGAAGCACGCTCAATCGCAGTACTTCAGCAAACTGATTGAACAATCCAATCTCCGAATTGGCTCCAGGAGTTGTCGTCAAGGGAGACGCCACCGCAGCCAACCACCAAAACGAACGATTGCAGATTTCAATTAACACAAATCCTGACATGGTGTAAATCAGAACTCGCTGCCAGCGTGACAGAATATAGCTGATTCCGCGACTTAGCGCTTCTGCACCATCGCAGCGATCGATCGCGATTGCAGCAAGTGAAAGCAACCAACCGCTGGCCAGCACAAGGCATCCGACGATGTACAGCAGAGCGGTAAGTGACGTGATGCAATTGAGCGATGTATCATCAATCCATCGCGACATTCGGAACGCAAGGCATAGCAGTGTCAGCAATATCAAGGCCAGAATTGAGCTTGTCAGAATTGCTTTCCAGCTTCGCAGTGACAGCGTCGCGCCAGCCACCAAACCATCGCCGCTCGCTGAGCAGATTTGACAGCCGACGAACCGCATCACAGGGATCGCACAAAAGCCAAAAACCAGCATTATCGCGGCCAGCAAAAAAAAATTGTCGAACGACTTTTGAATCGTACCACTGCCGAACGAACTCACATTTGCAAGCAAAGCACCCAGAACGTGTGGCGACTCGAAAGCTGGTTTACTGAAGCCACTGAGTCGGCCGACCGAATCTGTCTGGAACCCCGAGCTATACCACGAGCCCAACAGCCATGCTGGCCCCCGATAAAGGCCAAGAAACAATGCTGCAGGAAACAATGCTCGCGGCGATACCGCAAAGCGCACGGCTTCGCACAATCGCAATGACGGAACCGCCGTTAGCCAGTCAATCTTTGTGACGCGAGCTCCATCTTCGTTCATCTTTATCCACGATTCCATCTGATTCGTCGTGTCCGGCCCCCATCCGACCCTGCGTCGGTGGAGGCCCGGTTTGACAACAAAAAAACCAAACCACCAAACACATCACCCCACCGGCTTCACGCCGGTGGCTTGCGGGTTTGGCAACTTGCCGTAGTCTTCAAACCCGTAAAACACGGGCACGGGCAGGATGCCAGGATGCCAGGTTCCACCAGAATGATGCGATTTCACAACGCCCCTCAAATCGATTGCGTCTGTCGATGTCTGTCTTGAATGTTCGTAAACCATGCGAGAAAAGGATCTTATAGCATTCTCCGCAGAGTTGTACTGCGTTGCGTATTGTTTCGGCACGTCGTGTGCAATTTCTCGAACGACAACCCTGCAAACGGGAACGCGGCGAATGTGAGTTCAGCAAGCCTCGCAATTGCCAACAATCCACTCCTGTTTGTCAAACCATGAAAAAAGCCGAGCCTGACCCCGCTCGGCTTTTTTCACGTGCGCAACTTGTGCGTCGTTGCGGTACAGTGCGTGCGCAGTCACTGCCAATTGGCCATTATTCGTTTTATGGCCCGCACGACTGCGACTTCAGGAAAATCTTTTTCGATGACGATCTCACCAGAACTTTTGTCGCGCGCCATTGACCCGCCAAGGTTATTCAGCCCAGTCATTCCGGAATGTCTCATACGCAGCACTCCTGAAGAATTTCAGGTCGATGAAATTCCTGCTTATCAGCCGACAGGCAAAGGCGAACACGGATACCTATGGATTGAAAAACGCGGGCTGACATCACCAGAATTGATTCACAGGATTATCAAGAATCTGGGAGTGCCAGCAAAGGAGATCGGTGTCGCTGGGCAGAAAGATCGTCACGCGGTCACAAGGCAGTTCGTCTCGATTCCAAAACGATTCACTGAGCACGCTGCAAAACTGAATGATGAAAATATCAAAGTTCTGCTTGTGACCGCTCATCAGAATAAACTGAAAACCGGCCATCTGCGCGGCAACAAGTTTTGTCTGACCCTGCGCAATCCCAGCGGCATGTTTACGGCAGCCGACGCACAAGCGGTTCACGATCGTCTACAAACACTGGCGACAGATGGTATGGCCAACTACTTTGGGACTCAGCGATTTGGACATCACGGCAATACGCTGGTTGATGGGCTAAGTCTGCTGAAAGGCACTCTGCCGAATGACCACTGGCCGGAGAATAAGACACGCACGATGCGGCGGCTGGTGCTGAGTGCCGTGCAGTCAGGAATCTTCAATCTGGTAGTCGCCCAGCGCGTCAACGATGGAACGTTGCGCACTCCGCTGCCAGGGGAAGTTGTTATTCGTCGTCAGGGGACCAAGCCATATATTTTCCCTGTTGATGGCCCAACTGAAAATGTGATCCCGGCTGGTCCGATGCCGGGGCCAGAAATGCTGCTTGCGACGGGGGCCGTCGCCGACATGGAACGTGATATCATGTCATCTTTGCGTTTGAGTCCCAAGGATTTCCAGAAGTACTCGCGACTCACATCCGGCATTCGTCGCAAGATGATTGAATTCCCTGCAGAGGCAGCAGCACAACTCACAAATGATGGTGCCATTCAGACGACTTTCTCACTGTCATCCGGAACCTATGCGACTGTGGTACTGCGAGAAATCGTCGGCGCGGTCAAAGATTGTGGAACTCTGTTCGAACAAACGTGTGGTGCCGCTGGCGAAGATGGCGACGACGAATAAGGCGCTCGGCGGAAAGTCGTTGGGCCTTGTTTAGCCTATAACAATACTGGAGAAAACCACGTGCAAAATTCTCGAATGATGACCTTCTTGTGTGGGTGCGTTCTGCAATGCTGCGCCAATGGCCTTGCAGCCGAAGAACTCACCGCCAGCCAGTTGTTGCCTGAAACGACCGTAGGCTATGTCGAAATTACCGACACCGCCGCCATCATGACAGCGTTGTATGATCATCCGCTTAGTCTGCACATTCAGGATATGGATGCCTGGAAAACCGCCACGAAGAGCGAGCAGTATCGAGCGTTCCTGACGGGGCGAAAGTTCTTTGAAATCCAAATCGGTTCAGATTGGCGCCCAGCGATCGAAGGCATCAGCGCTGGTGGAATTTACGCTGGCTTCGACGCTGCAACGGAAGGCGTGGTGATACTGATACGAACGAAGGATGAAGCGACGGCTGATAACTTTCGTTTGAAGATTTTGGAACTCACGCAGTTGAATGAAGCGAAAAACGGCAAGGCAGAACCTTATCGTGACGTTAAGATCTACAAGACCGATAAAAACACAGGTGCTGCCGTTGTCGGTAGCTGGATTGTGATGACAAACAAGGGTGAACTTGGAAAGAGTGTTCTCGACCGATTACTCGACGAGCAAGTTTCCGGGCCAGATGTGGAAGTCACAGGTACGCTGTCAGCCAGTGCTCAGTTCAAATCCACTTACGTCAAACGCCACGCAGGCTCGCATGGATGGGCCTACGGAAATATCCAGGCCGTGCGAGATGCTGGTGCGGCAAAAAAAATGTTTGAAGGGAATGCAGAGAATCCGCTGATTGAACTTCTGGTCGGTGGCATCCAAACGGTTCTACAGCACGCACCATTTGTCACCGCAGATCTGCAGGTCGCGAATTCTGGTATTTCACTACAATTCGCAACGCCTTTTCAGGGCGACTGGATTCCCGAGGAGCGGCAGTATTACTTTGGCCCAAAAGCCGAAGGTTCAGCACCGGTTTTGCCCGAAATTCCAGGGACGCTGATGACGCTGGCGACTTACCGCGATGTTTCACAAATGTGGCTGCGTGCTGGGGATCTATTCGACGAGCAGATGAACGACAAACTTGCAGAAGCCGAAAGCGGCCTTTCGACAATTTTCGCCGGACGAGATTTCGGTGAAGAAGTTTTGGGGGCAATCCAGCCACAGATTGGTCTGATTGTGGCTCGTCAGAGCTTTGAAAATGTCACTCCGGTTCCGGCTCTTAAGCTGCCCGCATTCGCGTTGGTTCTGAAACTTCGCGATGCCGAAAACATGCGTCCCGAATTGCGTAGAACTTTTCAAAGCGTGATCGGCTTCTTCAACATCGTCGGTGCGATGAAGGGACGACCGCAATTGGAACTGGACATGGAGAAAAGCGTCAACGTTGATCTGGTCACGTCGCGGTATGTTCCGGAGAAGAAGGATAAAGATTCAACAACCGCCGACATGATCTTCAACTTTTCGCCGTCTGCAACGTTCTCCGGTGACCAGTTTGTTTTATCGAGCACCGCGGCTTTGGCCAGGCTGCTTGCTGGCTCTCCCGAAACTGTGGCATCGAACAGCGGGATTAACACAGCACTTGACCTACAGTCAGCAGCCATTCGCGAAGCGTTGAACGACAATCGCGAACAGTTGATTTCGCAGAACATGTTGTCCGAAGGTCATTTTCGTGAAGAAGCGGAAGCGGCAATCGATCTGCTTCTCGAAGCCGTTCGTTGCATCAAGGGAGCAGGCTTTACACTTAGCCGCGAAGACGCTTTGCTGACTTTGAAGCTAAATGTGACAGTGAACGAGAACCCGTAGAGATCAGCCGACGGCGAGTTTGTCGCTGATCGATCGCAGATGATTCCATGTAAACAGCCCTGAATCATGTGTATCTGACCAGCGAATCCTTAGTGCGTAATTTCCACACAACGAAACTTCCAGGAGCCCCAGATCTGCGGGAACGGATTCAGGGTCCAGCAACTGCTTTCCGCTCAATTCGTCCACGCAGACAGCACAGCGGCAGTTCTGGCGTACCGTTCGAAATGGAAGCCTGGAAATATCGCTGTCTGTCCAGACGAGCTCCAATTCACGCTGCTCTTTGTGGACACGGATGTTTTGAGGCGACTGCATTGTACCTGACCCTGATAAATCTGCTGTAACGCCCAATTGAATTGAGCAATCTCGCTGAGATGATCTCCCGATATCATCAGAATTGTAGCGAAGGATCGCGGCAGTGATATCGTCTCCATCCTACAGGAATCACGTTCATTCACGATTCGCTATTTGCAAGCAGCGCGAGTAATGATATGAATGGAGTACGTTATGAATCAAAACGTTTTTCCAATCAATGTGGCTGCTCCTAGCCTCAATTGCGCACCACGCCCCAACGGAAACGCCGCTGCGAGCGTATAAGTGGTTGTGAATTCAACACTTACCACGCACGGGAGGCCGATCGATGTCCGCGACACAGTGTACGGAACAGTTGCAGCTTTTTGAAGTCGGACAGCAGCAGGTCACGATGACGTTTGACGGTGGCCAGATCGTCAGCGACGCCGGACTTTTGCCCATTCGCGAACTCGACAAGAAGCTCGGCATTCTCGCCGAAGCGGCGCGGCGAATGCCCGATCCCAGAACCGAAAAAGCCGTCACTCATACGACTGAGGATATCCTGACGCAGCAGGTCTATCAGATCCTTGCTGGCTACCCGGACGGCAATGACGCTCAACTTCTGCGAGACGATCCCCTGTTCAAAACGATCGTCGGAAAAGATCCGCGTTGTGAAGAGGAATCGCTCGCCAGCGGATCGACGATCAATCGGTTTCTGCACGCCTTCACTCGGCGAGAAGCAGAGAAGCCCATGGACGAACGTGAAGTCATTTTCGAAGTGCGACGCGCTCAGGTCGAACGCATCAATGCGATCAATGATTTTCTGATCGATCTGTTTGTGAGAACTCGCCAGAAGCCACTGAGTCACATCATCCTTGATCTCGATCCCACCGCTGATCCGACTCACGGCCAGCAGCAGTTGACGATGTTCAACGGATTCTATGATCAGCATCAGTATTTTCCGATGATGTTGTTCGAAGGCACGACCGGATTTCCACAGGGAGCATGGCTGCGTCACGGAACGGCGCACGCGGGACTCGGCGCGGTCGAAATGTAACTAAGGTTGAGATCACGCAGTTGGGCAGTACGAACGTGCGCTTCGTGGTGACGAACATGAGCGGCCATGCGGGCGGAATCTATCAGGGGTTCTATGTTCAGCGTGGCAATGTTCCCGAACGTCCGATCGGTGAACTTAAGAATGGTCTGCACATGGATCGGCTGAGTTCGCATCGCTTCCTTGCGAACGGTCACAAACTGATGACGCACCTGTTGGCGTATGCCTTGCACGTTCTGTTTCGCGAAGCCAATGAGAAGACCCCGGAAGTGAATAAGATGGAGGTGAGTACGGCGCGCACTCGTCTGTTTAAGGTGGGCGCGTTGGTGCAGGCGACTCATCGTCACATCTGGTTTCGAGTCGCCAGTCACTGGCCTGGCGCGACGCTGCTGACTCGCGCGGCGAAGGCGGTGGACTCGTACGTGACGACGACTCTGGAACGCTGGCGGAGTCAGAATTTGTTCGCGGGTTTCGCCGAATCTGATGGCAGCGATCGAGCGTGGATTTCCTTCGCTCCACTGCCGCTCAAATAGACGTCATACACCGCACGCTTCGGAATCGGGTTCGACCGGTGCCGTGTCTGACAGTCCGCGCGGACCTGGTGAAAATTGACAGAATTCCGCTTGAATTCGGACTTGCGAGCGGAGTTCGGAGGCTGAACCGTTCGTCACGCCATGCTTCAGAGAATCGGAAAAATTCCCAGCGACGCCAATGGGCGCGGTGCGCAATGCA
>JBDNFT010000372.1:0-2605 GCA_041689695.1 Planctomycetaceae bacterium
ATTCTTTGGTTGAGTTTCAGGATGGTTCTGTGATCTCACAGAATTCTCCACCGGACATGCGGTTGCCAATTCAGTACGCTTTGTTGTTTCCGGATCGTCCGGAAAGCCCGGCAAGGAAGACTGATTGGAGTCAGCCGCAAACATTAGAATTAATCCCGCCCGATCTGGACGCCTTTCCGGCGTTGCGGCTGGGGTTTGAAGTGGCAGCTCAGGGCGGCACCAGTGGTGCTGTGTTGAATGCTGCAAATGAAGTGGCGGTCGCTCGATTTTTGAATCGGGAACTGCCGTTTCATCAGATCACCTGTGTCGTTAACGATATTTTACACCACCATGAATTCGATGCCCAGCCGTCACTTGAGCAACTGCTTAAAGTCGATCGACTGGCTCGGGAGGAAGCCGCTCGGTGGAAGACCTAGCTTTTCAATTAGTCGCCGCGATTGATCTCGGCGGATTGTTTACAAAAATTCTGAACGTGCTATCTGTGGCTTTGGGGCTGGGACTCGTGATCTTCTTTCACGAACTCGGACACTTCGCCGTGGCGAAGTGGTGCAACGTGCATGTCGAACGCTTCAGCATCGGCATCGGTCCGATTCTGTGGAGTCGCCAAAAGGGCGAAACTGAATACGCGCTTTCCGCGCTGCCGTTTGGCGGCTACGTGAAGATGCTTGGCCAGGACGACATGGATCCGAACCAGATGACCAGCAGTGAGATCGCTGAAAACACGCGATCGTATTCTGCGAAGTCTGTCCCGCAACGGATGGCGATCATTTCGGCAGGTGTCATCATGAACGTCATCACGGGCTTCATGTTCTTCACGATTTGCTACTGGTACGGTGTTAACGAACCGTCGCCAGTTGTTGGTCGCGTGATTCCGGGCTTTCCAGCATGGACGGCCGGGATGAAGGAAGGCGATCGAATTGAATCCATCAACGGCGAATCGATTCGCAGCTTCGGTGACGTGTTTGAAGCGATCGTATTGTCAACAGGTGATGTTCGTCTGCAAGGCAAGCACGCGGATGGTGAAGCGTTCGATCTGAAGTTGACGCCTGATCGAGGTGCGTCTGGTCGTTCAGTCGGAATCGGGCCGACTCAGACGAACACGTTAAGCAAGGACATCATTGATCCCGATACGATCGCGCTGGCAGGCTTTCCTTCTCGACAGGCAAAACTTGTCAGTGGTGCGGATGAGGGTGCTGAACCAGCAGCAGAAGTTAAAGCTGACGAGGCGAAAACTGCTGACGTGAAAGCTGAAGAAAAGTCGGAAGGCGACACCGCAGCAGCAGATACAAAGTCAGATACAAAACTGGCGGCGGAAAAATCAGATACACCAGCGGCCCCGAAAACTCCGTTTCGTCCTGGCGACAAGCTGATTGCATTGAATTCCGAACCTGTGAACAACTTCGTGGATCTGCATCGTTTGACAGCAATGTACTCGTCGAAGGAATTGATCTACACATTCGAACGTACTGCCAAGAGTGATGATCCAAAGGTTCCCGGCAAAACATCGGAAGTGAAGATCAGCGTGCCGCCGGATACAGTGCGGTCGATTGGATTATGGATGGCCATGGGGCCAGTGAAGGGGATTCGCACAGGTTCCATCGCAGAAGCGGCAGGCCTGAAAGTTGGCGACGTGATTTTGTCTGTCGATGACATGGTGATGGGTACGGATTACGACCCGGTTCGGCTGCCGACATACTTTTCAGACCATGCTGGCAAAGAAGTAAAGATCAAAGTCAGCCGCCAGGCCGCTGCCGCGCCGGAACAGCATGAACTCAAGATGATACCTTCGGACGATCCTGGCTGGATTGAGACGCCTGTCTACCAGACGACACCGTTATCAATTCCGGCCATCGGCGCGGCGTTTCAAGTGGCCCCGTATATTGCCAGGGTAGTGCCTGGCTCAGAAGCTGAGAAGACTGGTCTGTTTGCGAAAGACCAGAAGATCACCAGGATCGAACTTATCGATCCGAACGAAGAGTCAAAGGATACGCCTCCTTTGCTGAAACTGAACGAACTTGAAAAGAAGCAGCCTGGTACGAAGGCGGATATCAATTGGGCGTGGGCGTTTAATGCCATCCAGGCATATCCTGATCGACAGATTCGGATTTACTTCAACGACGGTAAAGAAGACAAAGCCGAACTATTGAAGACAGTCGAAAAGGTGCCGGATTGGTATCGCTGGATTCGCGGCATTGATGGCTGGGAGTCGTCGTCTGATTTCCAAAAAGGCGATTCATTCGCAGAAGCGATCGAGCTTGGGCTGCGTAAGACTCGCAAGACCGGTGTCAACATTTATATGACGCTGCGAACGTTGGTGCGTGGTGACTTACCGGCAGATTCGTTCAGTGGCCCTGTCGGCATTCTTTCCATCGGCTACAAAGTGGCAAGTCAGGGAATGACGGATTTGCTGTTGTTCCTTGGTTTCCTGAGTATCAATCTGGCAATTCTGAACTTCCTTCCGATTCCAGTGCTGGATGGCGGGCACATGGTGTTTCTGATCTGGGAAGGCGTGACTCGCCGCAAACCAAGTCCGCGTATCATTGGATACGCTCACGCAGCGGGATTGTTGTTTATTATTTCGCTGTTCATGTTTGTGATGTATATC
>JBDNFT010000373.1:0-6790 GCA_041689695.1 Planctomycetaceae bacterium
GACGATCGGTTCTGGTGGTTCCGGTGGTGTCTTCGGTCCTTCGATGGTGATCGGCGGATGTACGGGTGTTGCCGTCGGAAAATCATGCAGCTACTTCTGGCCGGATCTGATCAAGACTCCTGGTGCTTTTGGTGTTGTCGGTATGGCCGGTTTTTTTGCCGGCTGTGCACACGCGCCGATTTCCACGATCATCATGGTGAGCGAAATGACGGGCAGCTATCGATTGTTACTTCCCACCATGTGGGTTTCCACTTTGTGCTTTCTGCTGTGTCAACGCGTGTCTTTGTATCGCAAGCAGGTTCCCTCACGTTTGGAATCCCCAGCGCATCGGGGAGACTTTCTGGTGGACGTCTTGGAAGGAATCACCGTTGGCGATGTCTATAAAATCGAAAGGCAATTTGAACGTGTGCCAGAAGCGACAACGCTGGCGGAAATTGTGCAATTGCTCAGCCGTACTCATCAGCACTATTTCCCAGTGGTCAATGCAGACGGGAAGATGGTGGGGATATTCTCCGACGATGACGTGCGACGTTACATCTTCGACGAAACCATCTGGAAACTGGCCGATGCGTCAGACATCATGATTACAAAATTCATTCGGGTGACTCCTGATGAAGACCTGAACTCGGCGATGCAGAAATTCACTCGCCTGAACATTGACGAACTGCCCGTACTGGATTCCAGTGACAGCGGCAAGCTGCTCGGCATGTTGCGACGCAAAGAAACGATTGGTGCATACAATCGTCGCTTGTTGGAAAATAAACAAGAAGTCGCGCGCCACGCCGACTGAACATCGGTCGTGAAATCACTGTCGTAGTGGATTTCGCCAGAAATCCCGCGTCTGCGTGGAATTTTTGCGAATCCCACGACAAATACAGACTGTCCTGCAATTCGACAGAACTGCTCAATCTAAAAGCAGTCGGCAAAAACTGCCGATTCTCGGTATTGCATGAAAATCTGCACGAATACTGCACAGGTGCTGCGACCATCGCCACGCATTCAAGCACTGCTGCTTACTCAGTATGCGGGCTGCTGATTCCTGGTTGATGCAATCGTTACATGCGTCCATCGCGTGTGAAGATTTGATGAGTCCTCATGCGCCGCTTTCGGGAACACGGCACGACTGGCGCGGACTTTGCCTTAGTCCTCCTTCATGCGTTCTTCACTGAACAACGTGAAGGAACTTAACGATACGGACGGATCATGCCTGAGCACTCAACCGTAACGACGGTTGGCTCATAAATGATTAACCAAATCAGCAAAGCCTTACTTGAGGAGTACTGCGATGAAGTCTGCCATGGGAATCGCGATTCGTGGAACCTTTCTGGAATTTCGGCGTTGGCAACTCTGGTTTCCGTTGTTCGTAGTCGCGATCGCCGCTGTCTCAGTGTACGACGCATACCTGATCGTACGATTCCGCGACATGATCTGGATGATGGAAGAAAATCCGATGGGCCTGTGGCTACTGGAAATTGCTGATGGACAGGTCGGGATTTTCGTTCGCGTGAAGCTGGCAGGAACAGTGATGGTACTGTCACTGTTGATGCTGATGTGGAAAATGCGAATGTCGATGCTGTTTCCTGTCACGACGACAATTGCCTCCTGGCAGACTGGCCTGATGATCTATCTGACGGCCTTTTGAATCATCACGACGTTGCTGCGAGAAATGTTCCTGATCGTGATTCCGCGTCGTGGGCAAGTTCGAGTCTATGTAAACGCGATTGCAACTTTGGAATCTTATCGGACAATAGTGCAACTGCTCAGGGACAGAATGACTGTCCATTCGGATCATTGCTCTCGACGCCAAAGCAATCACAGGGCACGGCATCTGCCTAAGCAGCTATGCACAACGAAATTGGCAAAACCTCGTTTAACCGTCGGCCGCAGGCGTACGTTTTCCGCACTTGCGGACGACTGTCAGCTAACGGTTAAACACTTAAACTTATGTGCCCGTGCTGACAGACGTTGAATTGCTCGCAAGCCTGAGCGACGAAGAACTGGAAGCGCCGGCAAGCAGTACACTGGCACCCGTATCGCAGGATCGTCTGGACGAACTGCTGGCGAAGAACGCGAAAAATGAACTCGATGGGTCCTGGCAGGCGGAGCTGGAATGTCTGTTGGCCAGAGTGGATCAACTGACAATCGTCAAGACACGTGCCCGCTACACGCTGCGTCAGCAAACTGAGGCGACCGCCGCGTGAGTGTCTATGTTCCGATGGAACTTCGCAGACAGGTTCGAGCCCACTTTCGCGATCACTGCGCATACTGTATGACGTCCGAAGCATTGACGGTCGTGACCTTTGAACACATCGTGCCAAGTTCGCTCGGGGGGGAGCCACCTCCTTCGAAAACCTGTACTTGTCTTGCCCGACCTGCAATCGTACAAGTCTGACCGGACTTTTTGTGCTGGCAACGAGCAAGGGAAAGAGCAAAGCTGAATCAATTAGCTGCGTCCCCTTAAACGAACGCCGGCTTTGACTACGAATCCTTTGGAGTCTTCGTAACCAGTTGCTTTGATCCCCTTGGCTTCAATGCACAGCAGAGTTCTTTCGGCTTTGCGTGGTTCAGGCGTTTCCAGAACGCTCAGGCCCACGAGAGGAAAGATCGGCAGCATGTCCTGCAGGAAACCTTCCATGTCTGCTTGTTCGGCTTCAGTCAGGGTTGGTGGGCTTGGTGATTGGAGATTGTCGAGTCTCGATTGTTTGGCGTCTTTGGCCAGTTGGTGTAGGCGAGATTCCAGATACTGCACATGGGCTTTGTTGAGGCTGTTGTCTTTGGTCGTGAAGAAAATGGCCCATGTCCAGAAATCTTTGTTGCTGTGGTGACTGTCGAGTCTTGGTTTTACTGGATCACCTTCGCCCACGTAAATCGTGGAAAGAGAACTGTCATCGCTTGGGCCGATCAGAACATAGACGCCCGTTCGCAGGAACTCGGTGCGATTGGAGACGCTTTTGTAGTCGCTGCGATTGAAGACAACTCCGACACCAGTCCAGAGTGAACGTTCAATAAGCCGCAGTCCGTCGGGATCACCTGCAGGCAGGAAGATTTTGATGGAGAAAGGACGAAGTGGCGATCGATGACTTCGTCGGCCTGCAATGCGAGATTGGCGGCAATTGTTTTTAGATCAGCCTCCGATTCAGTCCCTGTCGCTTCCTGCAGCGTTTTCATAGTCAGTCTGTAATAGGCCAGAGCATCGGACTTCCCTGTCAGGCTGGCAGGTTGGTTGGATGCATCATTGCTCTGCATTTCCTGCCAGATTTTCAGCATCTTCTCCAGATACTGCTTTTCGTCGATCCGGCCTGCCAGATACGCAGCGATCGAATCTTCAATCATCTTGCTCAGTGCCTGATACAGCACTGAATCTTCATCCATTTTCTCGGTACAGGTTTTCTTTGCCCGCGAAGCAATCACGTCAGCCTTGGCAGCATCGCCATCCACCTTGGCCAGTTCCGTGTCTAAATCTTCGACTTCAAAGATGTTGACCGGCTCCGTAATCTGCTCGACTTCTGAAGCACCGACGTATTTGTTGACCATGTTGCGGAGCTGGTCTTCGTACTCGCTGTAGTCAATGGCTTCGTTGTATCGATTCTTGACGGCAGCTCGGAGCTTGCGAAATGACTTCAGGTCGGTGACGTAAAGTTCGATCTTCTTTTCCGGCGTCGTCAGATGAAAGTCCACGCTGCTCAATGCCAGTTGCAGAGTTTTCGCGAAAGCATTCAGAGCATCATAAAACTTCTGACGCACATCGTCGGGGCGAAGATGCTGCTGCATGGCCTCTGTGTCGGTCTTGTTGGCAACGCCTGAGAAGACAGCCCAAAGGTTGGTGTGCAGTTCCGGCAGCTGCTTGATTTCTTCGTCAACCTTCGTGAATGAGCCTTCCAATTCGTCTGCTTCGAAACCATCCAGTTCAGAATATGTCTGCATGGCTTCGTTCAGGTCACCAAAGATCCCCCGATAATCGATCACAAGGCCAAAATCTTTGCCATCGAACAGGCGATTCACACGAGCGATGGCCTGCAGAATGTTGTGTCCTTTCAACGCCTTGTCGATGTACAGCACTGTGTTGCATGGAGCATCAAAACCCGTCAGCAATTTATCCACGACGATGAGGATCTCTGGTTTTGGCTTGGTCTTGAAATCGGAAACAATGGTCTTCAGGTAATTTCTTTCAGTGCCATACTCCTGCATCATCTGATCCCAGAAGTCTTGAACCATTTTGATTCGGGCCTTCTGTTCTTCAGACGTTTCCTTCTTCTTGACAGCAGGGTCATCAACTTCGTCGTGCCCTTCACGCATGTCGGGACTGGAAATCACCAGTCGGGCTGTCACTTTGCGTTGAGGAAAATCTTTGCCAATCAGCTCGAACAACTGCAGATACCGGACTCCCATTGCTTTGCTGCTGACGGCAAACTGTCCCTTCTTGTCAGTATCTTTGAAAGTCTCAGAGAAGTGCGTGCAAATATCGAAGGCGATTTCATACAGGCGATCATCTGTCTTCAACAGTTCTTCGGCTTTACTGAACTTCTTTTTCAGGTCAGCTCGTTGAGCATCATTCAGCCCCTGCGTAATTCGAGCGAACCACTTGTCGATGGACTCTTTGTCTTGCTTCAGATGAGACATGCGGCCTTCGTACAGAATCGGTGTCACCGCCTTGTCTTCGACAGCTCGTTTCATACTGTACGAATGCAGGTAGTCACCATTACCAAACTGCTGCCGAGTCACATGCTGATACTTTTTCTTTTTCCTTCGTCCCTTTTCTTTCTTCAGCAGCGGTGTTCCCGTAAATCCGATGAAACAAGCATTCGGAAAGACTCGTCGCATGCTGGAATGAGCAATTCCGGACTGGCTGCGATGGCTTTCGTCAACCAGCACAAAGACGTCCCGACTGAGATCACTCAGCCCATGCTTTTTCGCGGCAGTTTCAAACTTGTCGATGATCGTCGTGATGATGTCGGCCTTGCCTTCTGCCACCAGTTTGACCAGATGTTCGCCTGAGGTGGCTCTGACCACTGTCTTGCCACAGGCTTTGAATGTCTTGAAGATCTGTGAATCCAGATCGATGCGATCCGTCACGATAATCACGCGAGGATTCTTGATACTTGGTTCCATCGCCAGAGCTTTGGCCAGCATCACCATCGTCAGGCTTTTGCCGGAACCTGTTGTGTGCCAAATGACGCCACCTTCTCGCTGTTCATCGCCCCGAACATTGGTGACAGTGGCCAAAGTTTCCTGAATGGCGAAGTACTGCTGATAACGGCAGATCTTCTTAAGCAGCTTGCCTTCATCCGTCTCAAATACGATGAAACGCTGTGTCAACTCCAGCAGGCGTTCAGGGCGAGCGATGTTGAAAAGCAACTCATCCTGCGGCGACGGCAATCGAGGCCCAGCAGAAGCGATCTCCTTTGCTTTGGCGATCACATCTTCAGAATGCGACTCCGCAAACTTGTTCCAAACGTCAGCCGACAGAGGCTGATTCGCCAAGTCACGAAGATTCAGTTTTCCGCCGACGGGTTCTGTACTGCTGGGGATTGCATAACTGCTGGGAATTGCATAACTGGAGGGAGCTTCATCAACCCGAACGGGATCAGCCTCTGGCTCAATTAACTCATCCCGCCAAATCGCCCAGAACTTCGGAGGCGTGTTGGCTGTCCCATACTTCGCCTGATTCTGGCTCACGGCGATCAGCAGTTGGCTGAAGGAAAATAGTTGAGGGACATAGCTGTGGCCCTGATTGCGAGTGTGCTGACTGATTGCTTCCTTGATTGCGTCCTTCAAATCCGGACGCTTGCATTCAATGACAGCCAGAGGAATGCCGTTCACGAACAGCACGATGTCCGGTCGGCAATGGTTGTGAGTTCCCTTGCGTTCAACCTCATACTCATCAGTGACATGGAACACGTTGTTGGCGGGATTCTTCCAATCGATGTACTGCAGCGTGAAACTGCGTTTGTCTCCGTCAATGGTCTGAGGCAATGACGTGCCCAAAGTCAGCAGTTCGTAAACCGTTTCGTTGGCTTTCACGAACCCGTCGTTCAGAGGCACATTCAGAGCATCGATGGCCGCTTTGATGTTTACGTCTGAAAAGGGAACTGTCTGGCCCTTGAATTCAATCTGGTTCAGCTTGCGAAGCTGTTGTTCCAGAATGGGTTTTAGCAGAGCATTGCCCTTGCGGTTGTCTCGCAGTGTGTTGACTTCCGACGGAGTCAAATACGTGTAACCCAGATTGCAAAGCAGTTGCAACGCGGGAAGATGTGACACGATGTCTTCAAGGAATTCTGAGACTGCCATCGGTCATTCCTCGTCCATTTTCTCGTTCGACCTTGGATCCAGCTTGTCGATGTTCTTGTGTAACTTTTTGTGTTCTGCCGTCAGACGTCGCTCGACTTTCTTCAAGTCTTCCTCGGCGGGCAAACTCTCAGGCATAATCCCGCGATCTGTGAGTACCTTGCGAACATCTCGATTGTTCTTGACGTGTTCTCTACTGATGGATGCTTCCGTTCGCAGATCGTCTTTCTTGATGTTAAAGTTGGTGATCTCGTTGGCAAAGTCTTTCGCCTTGATCGTGATCGTCGGCAAGAAATCTGCCAGCGGGCGAGACTTGGCAATGCCCATGCGGTCTTTCATTTGCAGGGTTGTTTTGCCACCGAAAAGTGCTTGATCACCTTTGCTTCGAATCCGTGCAAAGCTCTGATTTTCGGCCAGTCGTTCGAAGATGATTCCGGAGAGGATTCGTTCCGATTCCGTCAGTTTCTTCCGGGCGTTCAGGCGTTCTACATCTAGCAGCCGTTGC
>JBDNFT010000374.1:0-2239 GCA_041689695.1 Planctomycetaceae bacterium
CACGATCTTGCGCTGTGAGCACGGAGCCAGCACGCGGTCCTGATCTTCGGGTGTCATGTCGCCGAACAATGTCATGACGGCAAGATTGTGGCGACGCGATAATGAATCCAGTTCGCTGCGCGTGCGCATGATTTCCCCGACGCCGGGCAGAAACACAATAACGTCGCCGTCTGTTTGCTTCAACACCTGTTCGATGCCGTTTGTGGCGAGTTCCGTGATGGACTGCCGTTCGATTCGTCTCAGATAATCGATGCGAACCGGATGCAGTCTGCCCTCGCTTTCAACGATCGGGCAATCTCCAAGATATCGGGCGATACTGGCGGGATCGAGCGTAGCGGACATCGCGACAATCTTCAGATCAGGACGTACAGTCTGCTGTACACGGCGAACCATGGCGAGCCCGAGATCACTGTCGAGACGACGTTCATGGAATTCGTCGAAGATGACAACTGAGATGTCTTCGAGGAACGGATCATCCTGCAATCTTCGCAACAGGACGCCTTCTGTGACGACGAGGATTTTCGTGTCGCAGCTGACCGATTCTTCAAATCGAACGCGATAGCCGATCGTCTGGCCGACGCGCTCATTTCGTTCGGAGGCCATTCGTCGAGCGGCTGTGCGTGCGGCGATGCGGCGTGGTTCCAGCATCACGATCTGCCCGTGCTGTGAGGCCAGCATTTGCAGAATTGCCGGAGGCACGCGTGTAGTTTTGCCCGCACCGGCCGGGGCTCGCAGCACGACGCAGTTTGATTTCTGCAACGCGGCCACGATCTGCGGTAGAATGGAATCGATGGGAAGCGAATTGAGCATGATGTACTGAAACTTACTTCCTTGCCCTGAAGCGTACTAAATGCCAGACTGTGTCGCGTTGATCCTGACACGACAAACCAGAATGTTAGCGTCCAACTTTCTTTTCAACAGCCCGCCGAATTAAAGGCAATCTGCAATGAGCCAACCATTTGAATCGATGCCCGACACCAACAATCCATTTTCGCCGCCTCAGGCAATAAACTATGCGGCGCAGAAAGGACCGGCAACCAAACCTTCGATGGCGACAGTGTTTGGAATTCTGAACCTCGTGTTCGGTGGCTTGTCATTGCTAGCACAGGCATTCGGCATCATCACGATTTTTTTTCTTCGGACAAAGATCGAAGAAATGGCACAGCAGACAATTCCGATGCCAGGGGTCCTGCAATGGATTGGAACGGCAATCCAGCTGTTGCTGACTTTTTGGTTGATCTACAGCGGCGTTCGAGTTTTGGGCGGCACGATGTCCGGACGAGGCACATTCATTGCATACTGTCTGGGGTCACTTTTGATTCGACCGTTTCTGGTTGTCATCAATTTGTTTGCTCAGTATGACCAGATGGGACAACAAATGGCGGCAGGCGGAGCAGCGATGCCACCAGAGGCCTTGATCGGTATTATGGCTGTTGGAGGTTTGTTCGCACTCGTCCTGGCAGAACTCTATGAAGTGGTCGGCTTCTTTGTGATTCGCTCCAAAGGCGTGACACAACAATTTCAGGCATGGGACGATGTAGTGAATGGGCAGCGTCCAAACGAATCGTTCAATTTCAAATAAGGCGAGCGGGGGATGTCAATCCCCTGGTACACTGTCGGGCCTGATATTCCGTGGACCCCAACACAGAATTCAGAAACTTGCCACAGGGAACGCAAGCCCTCTGCATCGCAAAGCGATGATAAAGAGAACTCAAGGAAATGTGCACAATGAAAGCCGTCGTCTGTTCAATCTTTATGGTTCTGGTCAGCGGCTTTTCTTCGGCTATGGCTGACGATGCAGCCTTTGCCAAATGGGAAAAAGACATCTCCGCTATTGAGGCAAAAATCAAATCCGGCGAATCAGCTCCGGGGAGCATCGTCTTTGTTGGAAGCTCCAGCATCCGCATGTGGAAACTCAACGATTCGTTTCCCGACATGAAAACATGTAACCACGGTTTTGGTGGTTCGCAGATGGCGGACAGCGTGCATTTCTTTGAACGCATCGTCGCCCCGGTCAAGCCATCGATCATCGTGGTGTATGCCGGCGACAACGATATCGCTCAAAAGAAATCACCCGAAACTGTTGCCGCCGATTTCGCTCAGTTTTGCACCAAGGTAAAGGAACAACTGCCGCTTTGTCGCAAGGTGATCTACGTATCGATCAAACCCAGTGTCAAACGCTGGGCGCTGGCCGACACGATTAAGTCTGCCAACACGCTCATCGAAGCGCAGTGTGAAA
>JBDNFT010000375.1:0-8670 GCA_041689695.1 Planctomycetaceae bacterium
AAGATTCAACGTAGGAGGCGCGACACCAGGGGCAGGCGGAGTATCGGATCCCACAGGAGTAATTGTGACTCGATAAGATCCTGGGAGTACACCGTTGCCAAAAAGGAATCGTCCGCCGGGACCAATCTTGGCATTGGCCGCATCACCGGTCGAAGAAGAAGAAAAATTGACCATCCCCTCAGTCAGAGGTTCGCTATTCAGAGTCACAGTCCCAGCCACTTCAACAGTCTTTGGAATAGTAGACGTTTCACCGCATCCGGGCAGCGTGAAGAGTCCAATAGCAATTGCGAGAATGCCAAAACGAAAAGAAACCATAAGTGATCAACCTTAACGAGGACAAATTGTAAGAAACGACTAACAGCAGCAGACTGAGGATTCGTCTGATTTCCTCAGCCCCCAAAAACGACACCAGACGCAGCAAATTTGCTGCGCCCAGTGTTGAGGCGATCGACGGCACGAATTGATTGAGGAATCAGAATTCCCCGCGAGGCACGCCGTCCTCACGTTCAACATGCCCCAAGGGCCATCGAATGGAAATCTCAACATCCGAATCATCGCCCACCCCAAAAATCAATTGCCTCTCATTACTGGCCTGGTACCCATCTCCTGCTATCAACTGACGCGAAATCGTGCGTGCGTTTGTCTTGACCTCAACGACCGTTCCGAAAGCGTCACGAGAGTTCGTGGTACCGACAAGTTGTATTGCGATGAATCCGCCGATACCTGTCGACTCGTTAGTCAACAAGGCGGCGGGGCTATCCAGATTGCTTGTCAGAATGTCCTCACGTCCGTCCCGATTCCAGTCAACACGAGCGACTGATCGGCCGAGGTACTGGCCCGCGAACCATTTTCCAAGTTGTGTTGCCGGAACTTCCTGAAATCTCCCCTCGCCGATATTTCGAAAAAACTGTGTCGGCATGTGCAGAGGAATCCCTCGTGCTGTTTCGTCGTCAACATGGCCGTTGGTCACTACCAGATCAGACCAGTCATCCAGATCCGCATCGAGAAATTGCGCACCAAATCCAAGCTGGCGAATACTGGGTTCTCGCAATCCGGCATCGGCCGTCGTGTCGAAGTACAGCAGGTTGGCCTGTCGCTGATAGAGAGTGTTTGATTCATTGAAATAGTTGCTGACAAACAGATCAAGCTGGCCGTCTCCGTCTGCGTCGCCGGCCGCAATTCCCATGCAGGCTTGAGTCCTTCCTTCACGATCAAAAGCCAGCCCTGCGACAACGGCCGATTCCTCAAAATGTGGAACTTCGCCGATCGTTGTCGTCTGATTGTGGAGAAAGAAGTTTGCCGTCGTGTCATTTCCGACGAAAACACTCAACCGACCAGAGCCGTCGAAATCCGCTGCAACAACTCCCAATCCTTTGCCACCGGGAGCAAGTATTCCGGACTGGGAAGTAACATCCACGAATTGCCCATTGCCAAGATTCATGAGCAGTTGATCATCCGCAGCATCAAACTCATGCGGCGTACAGGCTCGCAAAGTGACATCGGCCTGATGACAGATGCGGGTCAACAAGTCGGGCCCCTGGAGATAATTGACGACATACAAGTCTGGCAAACCATCGCCGTTGAAGTCCGCGCAAACAGCGCTGGTTGACCATTTGTCGCCACCGATATTTGCTGAGTCCGTGATGTCGTCGAACGTGCCATCTCCGTTGTTTCTGAACAGTCGATTTCCATCGACGTTGGCCACGAAAATGTCGGGCCATCCGTCAGCATCAACGTCCGCAATAGCCAGTCCCTGACTGTATCCAGGTTCAAAAATTGCGGCCGGACTCGAAACATTCTCGAAGCTTGAACCGCGATGATTTCTGAACAGAACATCGCAAGGCATCGGGCTTTGGACAACCGGCCAGAGACCTCCCTGAGTAAAGTACACATCCGGCCAGCCATCGCGATCGTAATCCAGCACGCCAGTTCCGCCGCCCGAAAACTGGAACATTCGCATCCCTGGCCCGGGAACGTCGTCGCCATGAGAATACTCGAATTTCAACCCTGTACGTTCGGCATCGTCGATAAACTGAATTCGTCCACTTGATGATGCTGCTTCAGTGGGCACCGACGACAACATTGGATCGTCCCCGATTCCATTGTCCATCCAACGAGGAAGTGCAAATTCAGTAATACCCGGATGTAATGCCGGCTGAGCATCGAGCATGACTCTGGGTGAATCCACCGCAGGCTTTCCGATCTCGCTGACAGTTGCCGCTTATTGCGGAAAGCGAACTCGAAGAACTTCGGCCCACCCCCAGACCTCCCAGGCATGACCGCAACGGTCTGCTGCTGCGATCGTTTGCAGAACTTTGGCCGCAGTCGGTTCCAGATTGAATTGTTTGGCCGACAACAGAAACTCCTGCAACGCTTCGTTTCGCTTTTGAAACCCTTCCGCCAGACGAGTCTCTCCGATGGACGCCAGCAATTGCCCCAATTGGTGATGAGCACGACGATGAGCGGGATCGCGGCGGGCCGCTTCCCAAAAACATCGAATCGCCCCGCGAGAATCCTGCTGTCGCAACGACCAGTCACCAAAGACGGCCCAGACCTCAGCGTGATCGGCCACAGTTACGCTGAGCTGCGAACGCCATTTCAGGAAGTCAGAAGCATCGGGCAGATCGCTGAGAATGCGACCCAGTCCGGCCTGCGCGTCGGCAGATTCGGATCGCTGCTTCAATCCCTGTTCGTACAGTGTTCTGGCTGTTGGAAGATCATGCTGCTGCCACGCCTGATGCGCCTGAGCCAGGATCGTGAGCGGATCATCCGGGTTGTTCGTCAGATATTCCTTCAGCGACTCTGAGTTTTCCGCAGCGGTATCACCCAGCGCCAAAAGAACCAGATCGACCTCACTGAATTGTCCGGCGCGCACGCGATTGAATCGCAGCGCTGCCGTTTCACTGGTGTTCCCACAAAGACCGTAAAGTCCGGCCAGGTGCGCGAGGGCATATTGATTCTGAGGATTGAGCTCGACGGCGTCACGAAGAAAACCTTCCGCAGCAGACAATTGAAACTGACGAAGTAGAAGAATGTCTCCCGCGCGAAAACAAGCTTCTTCCCTTCGTGAATGCAGTCGTGGAACTCGGCTGTAGAATTCAGCGGATTCCGCAAACTGTTTCATTCGCGACGAGACATCACCCGCAAGGAACGCAACATCACCGTCCGTGGGCTCCTCGCCGAGAAGCGGCTCAAGAACTTCCAGAGCTTCCGGCAAGTTTCCATCATTGATACAAACACACCGGACTCATCAAAAACAGAGGAGTCTCGATTCAACACGCCGCCGGATACTTCCGGCCGAGATGTCTACAATATCGTTTCTGACACGGTCGTCGGACTGAACGTACGAAAGAGCGACAATGTTTTCCAGGCGAAGTTTATTGGAATCACCGTTCTTGTACTGGCCACAATTGGCGGTGCTTCCGCAGCGTTGAATCCAGATTGGGATCTGCCGTGGTTCGCAGGCGCATTGGCTGGCGCATTTGCAGGGTTGATCGTCGGCGTTTTCGCCAGCGGAATCTTCCTGATGATCTATCGCGCTGTAAAGCATGTGAAAGGCGATCATAAATAGGAGCGCCGCGCATCCGTGTTACGGCATGGAGTCTTGAGCACACTGCACAGCGAACAGTCAAAATATCGTCCTGTCAGAAAAAACGGGGGTCAATTTCAGAGGGTGCGGTATGATCAGCGAACCGTGCGAATCCGATATGCGGGTTCCGTGGCGTCTCCGGAAAACTTCAATTGACAGGACGATTAGGGTCAGGACGATGAATCGCATGATTGAACAGAAGGGCGCAGAGGTAGCAGAGAATCCCAGTGAGCCCCACTGCTCGAACGAAATGGTGTTATACTCCGCACGGTCCAGAATAATTTTGCCGGTGCCTTACGATTGTCCCTCCCCCGCAGAAGATTTTCAAATTTCACAAATGTTCCTCGGGGAGGGAGCGGGAAAAAGTTCAGATGATTTCTGGCACGCTATGCTCAACAATTTTCAACCCCCTCTTCCGTCCTCCGGCCACCTTCTCCCCCTTGCCAAGGGGAGAAGGGACATGCGCAACGATGGCCATTGAAGGCATCATTCCTGACCTCGTACAGTCTAAAGTAGCCGTCCACTGTCTATGCAGAGATCATGACTTCTTTCACCACCAACATTCAATCGGCAGCCGAACTGCTGCGTACTGGACATCTTGTTGCATTTCCCACCGAGACCGTTTACGGACTTGGGGCTGATGCGACGAATCCGATCGCTGTTGCTCGCATCTTTGAAGCCAAACAACGCCCGACGTTTGATCCGTTGATCGTCCACGTGGCCGACATCTCACAGGTGGATCGTGTCGTCCGCGAGTTTCCCGAGACGGCGAGATTACTGGCGGAGGTGTTCTGGCCGGGGCCTTTGACTCTCGTCCTGCCAAAGCGAGACTGCATTCCGGATCTTGTAACGGCTGGCTTACCGGGTGTCGGCATTCGTATTCCGCGTCATCCGGTGGCATTGGAACTTCTGAAAATCGCTGGCTGTCCGGTCGCCGCGCCGAGTGCCAATCCGTTCGGTGGCATCAGTCCGACGACAGCTCAGCATGTGGCTGATGGGCTGGGTGGCAAGGTCGATTGCATCGTTGACGGTGGTCCGTGTGAGGTCGGTTTGGAATCGACGGTGCTGTCGCTGATGACTGAGCGACCTTTGCTGTTGCGACACGGTGGATGTCCGGTGGAAGACATTAAACGCCTGATCGGCGCTGTGGAAATTGCCACGTCCGATGCGACTCAGGACGATGCGGCTCAACCGGCTCCGGGGATGCTGAGTCGCCACTATGCACCGGGGACCAGGTTGATCGTGATCCCTCACAACCAGACTGCAGAACCAATTGCGGGACTGAGATGCGGTCTGCTGACGGCCGGAAAATGCCGGTTTTCTGGACGATTTGCGAGAATTGACACCCTTTGTGACGATGAAAACCTGCAAACTTGTGCTGCAAACTTCTTTGCGGCCATGAGAACTCTCGACTCATCCGATCTTGACGTTATCATCGCCCATGAATTTCCCGCTCACGGACTAGGCGTTGCATTAAACGATCGTTTGCGGCGAGCCGCCCATTAAAGACTAACGAACTTAGAATGAATCCGATGAACAAAACATCCTGGCTTGTTGTGACAGCAGCGTGCGTGATTGCCGTATCTTTGCGACTGATGGCACTGCCCTGGATCAACTTCTCCGCGATGGGTGCCCTGGCAATTCTTTGCGGTGCTGCTGTGCGTCCTGCGTGGCTGGGACTTTTGATTCCACTGAGTTGCCGAGTGCTGACGGACTGCGTGATTGAATCAAGAACGGGCTACGGTTTTTATGGCTCATGGATGTTCGACTACGCTGCGTACGTGGCGATCTTTGCAATTGGGCGATCGCTTCGTCCGTCCAATATGCTGTCAGCGTTCGGTACGGGACTCATGGCTGCAGCGGCATTCTTTGTGATCAGTAATTTTGGCGTATGGTGCATGCCACAGGATGGTGGTCAGTTTCTGTATCCTCGAACATTGGCCGGTCTGGCAACTTGCTTCACGAAAGCAATTCCATTTGCACGCGGTACGTTTGCCGGAGACGTTGGGTTCTCGGTTGTCTTCTTTGGTGCGTTGCAGATGCTGGCAGCAACATCAACCAGCAAAGCGACGGCCGCGAAAACTGCTTCAGCGGAAGTTTGACTTACAGCTTCAGCCATTGACTGAAGAATCGCTGCCACGCGGCGTCGATCTCCGACCCCGTAGCCTTGTGACCACAGGTGAGTGGCACGTATTCGAATCGTGATGCGACGTCGAGCAGCTTGTAAACTTCTTTCGCACCGTTGATGTATGCCGCGCTCTGGCGGTCGTCGGAATGCGGAGCGGTGTCCTTATCAGTGCTGCAGCCAATCACCATCAGCGCACGCGGCGCGGCCAGTGCCAAGAGTTCGTGATGATTGTGTTCGAAGCCGGGGCGAGTCGGGTCGCGATCGAGCAAGCTCCAGGTCGTTCCGCGAAGCTCGGCGACAGGATAGTTGTCCGTGTGGATATCATCGAACGGCCGCTTCCAGTCCAGATACCACGGATCGTGATAGTTGGAATTGCCATGCATTGCCAGATGCGGATCGATGGAAACGGTCGCACTGATTTCCGGCGCGAACGCGGCAACATACAACGCCGATTTGGCACTGAGCGAGAATCCGATAAAGCCAATGCGTTGAGCATCCACTTCCGGCAGACTGCACAGAAATTCCGCCTCCCGCCGCGCGTCGTGAACCATTTTTCCCAGCGGAAGCCAGTGTCCAAATCGCTCGTAGATTTTCTCACTGACAGCGTTTCGGAAGCTGGTGTCATCTCGGTAATTGCAAATAAACGACCAGCCTGTCAGCACGACACAACCCCTTTGCGCCAACCATGAACCCCACCAATTTTCGGGCTCTGCATAGTCCGGACCGGTGGAAGTCCATGCGATGACCGCCGGGCATTTTCCCGGCTGTGCGTTGTCAGGAATGAGCAGTAGGTGCGGCTGTAGAAAATCGGTTTCCATCGGTAGTTTCAATTCGATTCGCGTATAGCCGTCGCGTTTCTGGCGACTCACTTCGACGAATTTCGTGATATCGCCGAACCACTGTTGATCATCGGAGCTGGGTTCAAGTTTGCCCAGAATCTTTGTCCATTGCTGTAACAATTCTGGTCGGCGGAGTGCAGACCATTCTTCCGCAGTCGAAACTTTGCGTCCGTCGTCAGTTAGCAACGGAGACAGTAGTTCGTACTGGTGCTGCTGCTTCATCGCGTCAATCGTCCACGGCGGCGGCGTATGATATTTCGTTTGAGCCGTTGCGATTCCGGTCGACAAGCAGCAGAATAGGAGTGCGATTGTTCTCACAATGAGTTCTCCGAGCGAACGTGGGGGGAGTCGATCTGTAGGATGGCCTTCATGGGCCGTCCTGAAATACAATAGAAAGCTTCTGCTACATTTCACACCAAGACGGCCTGAGAAGGACGTCCTGCTTTCTGAGTCTCTCATTCAAACGTCCATCGAGCGACTTCTCACGCATCCGGCTCAAAGTCAGGCAAGGTCTCATATGAAGCGTCGTGGTCTGCTGTTTGAGACGGAACTGAGCTGGTTTATTCTGGCCAGCGCGATGGATGTGGCGTTGACGTTTCTGGTTTTGCATCACAGCAATAACGGAATGACACGTACCCCGATCGTCGAGAGCAATCCGGTCGCATTGTGGTTTATATCCCAGTGGGGATTTCGCGGAATGGCGGGGTACAAATTGATGATGACGCTGATCGTTGTCGTCATCGCAGAAGTCGTCGGTCGGCAGAAACCAATGGTTGCCAAAATGCTTCTGTGGGGCGGCACAATTGTGGTGAGTGTGGTCGTTGTTCAAAGCTTGCGGCTGCTTTTGGCTCATCGGTTGTAATGCGTGTCAATACTTCTTTCGTCGCCATTCTTTTGGGAATTGCCCGACAAATTGCGATTTCAGGTCAAGCACGTTTTCGTAACCTGTGTGCAGACAACAACTTACAATCTGTCAGGCAGCACCGGGCGATCTTGACCCGTTTTCGCTACTCGCCGTATAGTTCGCTGCGGTATTTCATTCTCGAATCACTGCGCCAGGATGGCAAAATGATTCGCGGGCGGGCTGCTGCTGTTCAACACCGTTTTTGATTTTTGAATATCTCCCCTCACAGACATCCTGTCATCACACATCAGCCATTCGTCTCACTCGTCTAAACATCCTCCTTTTTTCACGCCGGAACGCCCGGATCACTTGATCTGTTCTGCCCGGTCTCTTCGTCTGCTTTCCAGAGCCCACCGTCTTGAACGCGACACTAACGGCGACTGAATGATTCATCGCTCCGTTCTGTCTCTCATTGCCATGACACTTACGACAACGCTGTTGTCCGTAAACGGTCGCGATGCGCATGGGCAGAGCGCAGAAACGATGGCCGCATCAGTGGAACTTGTGACGGACGATATTCAGAAACCGATTCTGATCAGCGGCAAGCACGAGGAAACATTTGCGTCCGACGATGGTCAGGTGCACCTGATTATAGGTCGCGCGACTTTGACGCAGGGCAACTTCAAAATTTCCGGCACGAATCTGGCCGTATTTGTGTCACGCACCGAATCCGGATTTGAAGTCGGCGTGTACGGAGAAAATGTCGCCATTGATTCTCGCGCTGGTCATCGAGATCAGGCTTTTAAAGCCGTTCGTCTGGAATCATTGCAGGCACCTCAGTTCGACGTTGAAGATTCGACACCGGGCAGCAAGGATAATCCACTACTCCGCAAGGCAGTGAATCGTTTGTATCCCGGCGCTGCTGGAGACGTTTCGACGGTGAGTCTGCAACTGCCGCAGGATTCATTCACTGTTCCGCTGCCTGCCGCGCAATCCAGCGGCGGCAGTTCATTGCGGCGAGTTCAGATTCGGCCACGTTCAAGCGATTCATTGCGATTCGATTCGTTTGAATCGCGAGACACCGTTCCGTCAGAACAAGTGCACGTCATCTCAGGCGGCGTCAATGTACTTGTTGAGGGACTGGAAGTTCCGTTTGGCGGAGAAGAAGTCTCGCCGGGCGTGATCGACTTGTCTGCTGATCGCGTCGTTGTCTGGACACAGGCTGGTGAAGGTCCGGCGCTGGAAGCTGGTGGTCAGGTTGTGCAGCCAA
>JBDNFT010000376.1:0-2823 GCA_041689695.1 Planctomycetaceae bacterium
CTGTCCGTCATGCCGGAAGTCGAGGAATGCCGGGTTGGCGGCATTGAGACGAACTTCGAATATGTCGTCATGATCTAACGGGCCGTCGCCGAAAGTGTCGCCACGATAGACCAGATCGGTCCAGGCATTGTCCCAGGCTTCACGCATCGTGACAGCCATGTTTTTGCCCGTTCCTGCCGGGTCAAATGCGGCCCCAATCTGATAGACCGAGTTGTCATCACTGCGGATTTGTGAATTGATAAACATCGACGCCTGAACGTTGTTCGGGAAGACCATTGCGATCGTGTTGTTGCGTGCATCGAGGTTGGGTGCGTTCGTCGGCGCCCACGCTGGAAGCGAAGGGCGGAAATTCAGGCCGTCATGGCCGAGATAGTCACCGAAATCGCCGGTGAAATTGGAACTATTCATCCACCCAAGCAACTGGTCGTCCATCAGCTGCCTTGTTTGAGCGTTAAGGATCGTATCGTCGTAGCGAATGGCGGCGAGGAAGTCGGTCATTTCGTGGACATTCAGGTTCCAGCCACGCGACCCAGCCTCGAGAGTTCGATCATTGGTATCGACACCGGGAACGAGTAGTGGCACAACTGGCGCGTACAAGTCGGATCCCGGTAGCACAAATGGATTGATCGGATAGAGCAGCGTGTTGAAAGGCTGGCCGGTCGTGCGGGTCTGCGGATTCAAGATTCCAGCGGGTTCAAGGATGTATGTCGAGACGTAGTACTTGTAGATCGACGCCGTCACACGATCTGGCGTGACGCCCAGAATGTCTGTGCCTCCGATGGGCGCAATATTCCAGTCTTCCATGATCGCGGCCCCAAGCGCCTCGGCCAGGTCTTCATCACTTGACAGCTCTGAGATATCCAGAAGATTTGTAACGGCGTTACTATTCAGTTCATTGTTGCTCACTTCGTTCCACATGTATGGCAGCATCACACGGAAGTAGGCAAAATTCGTGGTGTGGTAGGACGTGACTTTCGGAAACGCCTGAAACCAGACGAATCCGGGGGGTGGAGTATTCAGACTGAGTTGTGCTGATATGGATCGCAAAGAGTTGTAAGTGTATGCGCCGGCGTTTCCCAGACTCGCACTGCGAATGCCGCTGTTATGAGTGAGCAGTTGGCGCGACGTGATTGATTGGAAGAACGCTGATTTTGACCAGTTCGACGGAAGAAACGCAGCAGCGGGCAGGCTGAGTTGCGAGTTGAGTTCTTCAATCGATGATGTTTGTTCCTGAAGCAGATGCATGATCGCGGCGCCAGTAATGGCTTTCGAAATGCTGGCGACTTCCTGGCGAGCATCCGAAGACGCGGCAACCGACTGCAAACCCGGAATGCCCGGGTTCTGCGGCGTGTCCCAGAACATGCGAGCGAAGCCTAGTCCATCCTCGCGATGATCGAGTACTGTTCCTGCAGAATTTCTTTGGTCGATTGAGTAAGTCAGCCCAACAACATTGGGAGTCGTATCGTTCAACAGTGGATTCGGATCGATGCCCACCTGTTCGCGAAGATTGGTCTCGAACTGGGAGACGCTGAATGTGGAGGCCGCCACGGAAAGTCCGCTCAACAACTCCCGTCTTTCCATCACCTCGGCCTGAGACGCTGACGAACCGCTGAACGGCACTGAGGAAGCACGTTGCGAAATGACCGTCGTGCCCACTAACGAAAGAGAAGCTCATGAAACTGACAGAAAAGCTGGCGCTGTTGAATACCACCCTGCGAAGTCTGGCTCTGTTGCTCGTTGCTGTTCCGGCAGCCGTGTTTGCCGAAGAGGGGTTCGTCGTGGCCCCCGGAGTCAGGCAACTGTTTCTGGATGATCAGGACGTCGAACGCATCGAGAACTTGATGAGGACGATGCATCAGCCGACGAAGCGCGGTGCGCTGATTCGAAGTTCGAAGATGGAACAGACGATTCAAACTCGCACCGCGCCGGTCTGGGACTCGGACAGCGAGCTGTTCAAGTTCTGGGTACTCGGGATCGACGACAAATTCTGGCAGAGTCGAGACGGGCTTCACTGGACGCCAGGTCCGAAATCCAACATGAGGACCGACCAGGTCGTCTATGATCCGCTCGCCCCGATCCCGCGCGGCGATTCAAGGCGGCCCTCTTGAACGAGGGATTTGCCGTCTCGGCGGATGGCGCCCAGTGGACCAGGCTCGATCTCCCGAAGATTCCGAGTTCGGACGAGGGCAATCTCAGCTACGATCCCCATCACGGGTTGTATATCCATACTGTCAAACGCAGCGGGCCGAATGGCCGCGCAGTCGCTAGTCGTTCTGGTTGACGTCGGAGTCGCCGAATATCTGCCATGTGTATGGCACCGCCGCCGCTGGCACCGCCGCCAAGGTCGTTTTATAAAAGCATGGCGCTCTGTCGCGAGTCCAGCGCCGCTTCGCTTACATTCGCCGGATAAGGCAGCTTGGGGCTTCGAGCCTCTCATGCGGTCTTCATGCCGCCTGCGAAACGCAGTCCAGGGTTGGCGATCACGACTCACAAAACCGACACAGATGACGCCCTCGTCAATTCCGCTCCAGATCTCCGATCCCTCAAAACAATCCGCTCCAAAGCGGACTCGCTACCGGTACGCGATGATCTCACGCTACACTCGTTTTGATAAACCCAACATGGCAGCTTTTGCTCGCTCCCCTTTTTTTCGCTCGTGGATTACGATCTGCCGAACCGCCCCGACAACATGTCCCGCGACGCTCCGGGAATCAGCCCGCAGCGGTGGAATCTAATGAGGTCGGCAGACATCCCGTAGCGCAGCAGCCAACGGTGCGGTGCAGAATTCCACCCCAGGGAAATAACAATCATGCGAACGATGTC
>JBDNFT010000377.1:0-1910 GCA_041689695.1 Planctomycetaceae bacterium
ACCGTTGACCAGCAAAATCAATCCTTCCATGCCGATCTTGCGGAACTCCGGATTCCAATCCATCAACCCACCAGCACCACAGATTTCGCGACCACTGGTGGCAAGGCGAGGACCGATGAGCAAATCGCTTTCGATCGCCTTTTTCAGCCACACGTCGATGTTAAACAAGCTGCCGCCGCTGCGAGCTGACGTGTATCCGCATTCGACAGCCAGCCTTGCGTTGCACGATGCCAGCAGTGTGACATATTCAACAGGATACTTGATGTCCAGATCTTCCAATGCAGCGACGTTGAAATACGTCGGATGAAAATGAGCTTCCACGAGACCCGGCATGATTGTCCCGCCGTTAGCATCAATCCTTGTCGCGTTCTCAGGCACGGGCGGCGCGTCTCGCAGAGGGCCAACATAGCGAATGATGCCGGATTCGATCAGAACACAAGAGTCAGGAATGGCAGCCGCTCCTGTTCCATCGACGACCTGTCCATTGTGGACGAAAGTGATTCCTGAGGCGGTTTGCATGGTGGTGACTTTGCGGTGAGGTGTTGCAGTCAGATGTCAGGTGAGAGGCAGAGAATACTGAATTGCAGAGACTCCGTGAAGCGCCAATCACTTTGCGCAGCATTCGTTCCATGATGCTGCAGGTCCGTGACTTGTGCAGAATCTTTCTGGCGTATTGGATCTGGATTCTGAAGGTGTCACTATCGCATTGCCTGAGCCGACTGTACATTCTGAATCAGCCGCAACCGACTGTGGCGCAAATGTTCGGTGGAAGTGGAGACGGAAAATGCTGGTTTTTCTTAGCATGTTGGTTCTTTTAGCCGCAGATGAGTCGGTGTTTTCCGGCCCGCAGCCTGGCGAGAAGTTAGTGCCATTTGTGATGACCGGTGTGCTCGGCGACGATGCGGACAAGAAGATCGATGTCGTCGATGAAAAAGCATCAAAACCCTGCGTGCTGATCTTCGTGCATGAACGAAGTCGTCCGGCCTTTGGTCTTTCGAATCTAGTGATGCGACTGGTTGAGGATCGAAGTGGCGAAAAGATTACCGGAAGTCTGGTCTTTCTAACGGACGATCCCACAGAAACTGCGGACTGGATGAATCGAATTCCGCAGTACTTTCCCAAACAGATTCGCAATGGGATTTCTGTTGATGGCAAGGAAGGTCCAGGCTCGTACGGATTGAATCGCAATGTCGCTTTGACAGTGCTGGTTGCAAAGGACAACTTAGTGACTGCTAACTTTGCCCTGGTTCAGCCGAGCATCGAGGTTGATGGGCCAAAGATCTTCAAAGTGATCGCAGATGTGCTTGGCGAGGACGTTGTACCGAATGTTGCGGATTATCAGCCACAGCAGCGCAGTGATGCCACGACGATGAAGCAACGAGACGGCGCAAAGCCACGCGAAGGAGCCGCGCCGCCTCAACATCCTCAGATTCGAACAATGCTAAGTCCTGTGATTCAAAAGACGGCAACGGATGACGAAGTGATTGTGGCGGCGAAGAAAGTTGAGGACTTCGCGGCGGAACATGCAGACTTCCGTGTGGATGTTGGTGATGTCGCGCGTCGCATTATTGCTGCAGATAAGCTTGAGAATTACGGAACATCGAAGTGTCAGGACTACCTGACGAAATGGGCGAAAGAGTTTGTGGCTGAGAAAGTTGAACCGAAGCCGGAATAACGGAGTACCGAGTTACTTGGGGGTTGTATGTTCTGGTTGTGCTTGAGCTTTGCTGTTTTAATCGATCAACAGTCGCACGAGACTGTTGCTTCTGACCGTGTGAATTCTGACGCCGTGGATTTTAACACACAGATCATGCCCATTTTGACGAAGGCCGGATGCAATTCCGGGGCCTGTCATGGAGCAGCGGCGGGACGTGGTGGGTTTCATCTGTCGCTGTACGGAAGTCGTCCAG
>JBDNFT010000378.1:0-6221 GCA_041689695.1 Planctomycetaceae bacterium
AATGCAGGTGCCAGATGTTGTGCGCGTGGGGCGAAGAACGGGCCGAGCGGAACTTGATGAACATGCAGAAGGCGTGAACACAAGTGAATTGATCATTGACCTCAATCCCAGTTCGCATCGCACGCGTGAAGAACAGATCAATGAGATTCGCGAGGCGATGGCCGATATTCCCGGCGTTGTGTCAGCGGTAGAACAACCTATTTCGCATCTGATTTCGCATATGCTCTCAGGAGTCAAAGCGCAAATCGGGATCAAGATCTACGGAGATGATCTCGACCTTCTTCGCCGCAAGGCTCAGGAGATGGAGCAGGCAGTTAAGTCTGTCCCGGGTGTGGCCGACTTGATGCTTGAACCACAGGTTTTGATTCCTCAGTTGCGAGTGGAGCTGCGACGCGACAAATTGGCGCTGAACGGACTGACGGCCCGGGATGTGAACCAGGTCATTGAAACGGCGCTCAATGGAGTTGTGGTTTCCGAGGTTCTGGATGGTCAGAGGACCTTTGACCTCGTTGTGCGCTTCGACAAACAGGATCG
This sequence comes from Planctomycetaceae bacterium, assembly GCA_041689695.1. Taxonomy (GTDB): domain Bacteria; phylum Planctomycetota; class Planctomycetia; order Planctomycetales; family Planctomycetaceae; genus SXXK01. The sequence goes on from JBDNFT010000378.1 coordinate 535, forward strand.
AGAGAATCTTGATGTGCTCCGTCGGCTATCCATCGAATTGCCGGAAGGTGGAACCGTTCCGCTGGAATCCGTCGCCAACATTTATGAAGCGGGTGGTCCCAACACGATCAACCGTGAAAATGTGCGGCGGCGAATCGTGCTGCAGTGCAACGTCAGCGAACGAGGCGTTGTGGATGTCGTGACAGATATCCAGAAAAAGCTGGCTCCGATAACAGCCACATTGCCGCCCGGTTACTTCGTCGAATATGGCGGTCAATTTCAAAGTCAGAAAGAGGCCAGTCGCATTCTAGGCGTGTTGTTCATCGTGTCGCTGATCGGCGTGTTCCTCACGCTGTTCGTGATGTTTCGTTCCGTCAATTTGAGTCTGCAGGTCATGGCCGCTTTGCCAATGGCATTTATCGGGAGCGTGGCAGCCCTTGTCCTGACAGGCCAGACACTGACGATAGCGGCGATGGTTGGATTTATTTCGCTCGCGGGTATTGCCTCACGTAATGGAATCCTCTTGCTGAATCACTATCTGCATCTTGTGAAATTCGAAGGCGAAACATGGTCACATTCGATGATCATCCGCGCCGGTCTTGAACGGCTGGCCCCGGTGCTGATGACGGCATTGACGGCGGGCATCGGACTGGTTCCGCTTGTTCTTGCGGCTGGCGAACCAGGCAAAGAGATTCTGTACCCTGTCGCGACTGTGATACTCGGTGGTGTCATAAGTTCGACACTCCTGGACTTCTTCGTACACCCGGCACTGTTCTGGTTATTCGGGCTCAAAGAAGCGCAACGAGTTGTCAATGAAGCAATGGAAGAGGTTTCACTGGTTGAACCACACGAAGAGATTTTGCATTCGCCGGCAGGCATAGCCGGAGAAAAAAAGGTTTCAGACTGAACATCCTCGCTAACTGTTTGCCGTCCAGGCCAGTCGTGGGATTCTTTTCCCGCGACTGGGTTCTGTACGGTGTTTTTCTGGTAACTGTTTTGAGGAGAAGATTGTGAAGTTTCATTCTATGGGTTGTTTAATGGCACTGGCAATAACGACCGTGCTGATGCCGACAATGGCTTCAGCATCTGAAGACGAGACATTCGTGATTGCCTTTCGGATGGCCAAGCCGAATACGAAGGAATTCGACGACCCGACAAAAGCAAAGGAATTTGTGGCTGCTCTGAAGAAAACTGGCTGCGCTGCGAAAACCGCGGATCATGCCGGGCACATCGACGTGACATATCAACAACCCAAGTGGTCAGAACTCAGCGTCGCTTCTGATGAATTGGTCCATCAATGGCAGGGTTGGCTCAACAAGGGCGAATTCGAAACCCTGCATGCGGACGGTGCAGATGACAGTCATGATCACAAACATGCTCACGCAAAAGATGATGGCCATGACCATGAGCACGCCGAGGTTCTGATGTTTCAGGCGAAGGACTGGATCGTCAAGCATTTTGAAAATGAATCCGACGCGAAGGAATTCGTAACGATTGGAAAAGGACTGGATTGCGAGATCAAACAGGATGTTCACGACGGTCACGCGGACGTTCAACTCCGCTGCCGGGCAGTCAAGCATCTGGAATGCCGCACTCATGAAGAGGCTGAAGCTCGGGTGAAATGGTTGCAGGAATTCGGATTCAATGCGAAGCACGAAGACTGACAGTCTTCCAGCGCCAACGGCCCGAAATGAACGATCCGTTGAGCCGTGAAGTAGTGTCAAATGTGTTCGATACGTGTCACAATGAAGGCCGCACGATTGTTATGGTGACGCACGATCCTGCAGCCGCAACGCGAGCCGGTCGACGATTGACGCTTCAGGATGGAAAGATCACTGAAGCCACCCGGATAGCAACAGCAACGTAGGCTGTCGTCCAGATATTCGAAAGACAGTCGCCCGTCGGCGCTGTCAACCTGTGTACTTATGAAAGGGCTCTTGATGAAAACTATTCTCTCGAAAATCCAGCGATTCAAACGATTCGCATCGCCTGTTGTTGTGGTTACCTTTGGTTGCATGGTGGGTTGCAGTGATGCAGACACCAGTTCAACAACGACGATTTCCGGTCCGCCACCGGCAATGGATTCGCATGAAGGTCACGACCACGCACATCCCTCCGAGGGACCGCATCATGGGGACCTCGTCGAACTGGGCAACGAAGAATTCCATGCCGAAGTGGTCCACGGTGAAGCCGGCAGTGTGACTGTCTACATTCTTGACAGTGCGGCCCAAGTGGCTGTTCCGATTGATGCCACGGAACTGACCATCAACGTTTCACACGACGGCAAAGCAGAGCAATTCAAGCTGGCAGCCGAACGCGACGCCTCTGACCCAGAAGCGAAATCTTCCCGCTTCACCATCAAGGACGAGGAATTAGCCAGCGACCTCGATTCCCATGACGCGACGGCCAGGTTAGTCGTGTCGATCAATGGGAAATCGTACTCCGGAAAGATTGAGCATCAGCACGAAGGCGAACACGCCCACGATGACGGCCACAAACATTAGAGGCCAGCCAGAATCATTCAGCCGATAATTCGGGTTGTTTGCTGAATGCGATCCGTGATCGCATTTTTGATGATCGACACGGTTCCGCTTATTCTGTCGCCCGCGGATTTTTCGGTTTTTAGGAACCTCAGCAGCGAGGACTCCACGATAACAGAACGAAACGCGACTCTCTGCGCAGTGCATCTCTCTGCTCGATCAGCTTTGCTTGCTGGAGCAAGAGCAACAACTTCTGTTCAAGCAGCGTCTATGCCTCGCGCAGCAGCGAGCGCTGGCGTGCTTATTCAGCGTGCAGTGTCGCGTTTTCCTGTCTGAGAAGTTCGAGTTGAAGACAAAGAGGGGCCGTCCAATGTTAATACATTATTGATAGTTCTTCAGTCAACTGTCACAGATTTGCCAACGGGCAGCAACCGAAGGGACCGCATCTGGTTGACATCTGCAAGCGCTAGAAACGAGCCGAATTGATTGAATAGATTCTGAATCCGAGCAAGAAGATCGCTTAAGGCTTCGACACCTGGGCGTTTGCCATGGTCGACGGCAAAGTCTACACCGGCTTCTTCGTCCTCGAAAGCGCGGAAACAGTCACTGTGCGAGACGCCACCGTCATCTCACGCGAATTGCATCAGCAAAACTATGGAAGACCGGGTCAAGCAGGAAATCTCCATGATGCCAATCGGGATCGTCGGCAATGTCAGTCCAGAGCAACTTGCGGACCTTATCGCGTATTTGGAATCGCTGAGGTGAAGAGCATCAAAAGTGGTGCCTGTGTAAAGGGAAAACACCGGGAGCTCACTGGCCGGCCTGCGTTACCCTTCGCACGGACGCGCAACACAGACCGGTTATCCGATCCGCCACTCCGCTGCAGGCCGAAGTCTTTGGCTAAATTTTCTTCGTAAGATACTTGCATTCTCTATTCCAAACCGCGTTTATCCCGGCACACCCCGACCCCTGATTTTTCGATTTCGCGGGAATCTTGCGCACGTGAGTGAACGGATGGAGTTCTTGTCAGGGGACTAACGTCCTCCGCTCGCCTTTAGCTGCACGTTTCCGTTCATTCGTACAAAATCGGAAAAGAATTGGATTCAACGGTAGCATGAATCCATAATGCCTCGAAAATAGAACCACCATTGGAATTCGTATGACTCCGCTCACAAATGGACAAGCAAGCCATGAATAGCATCACTCTTCGATCCGTCAGTTTGTTCGCTGCCGTCTCTTTGACGGCGTTCCATGTACAGGCTCAGTCTGTTGAGGAAATGCAAAAGACTGCAATTCAGTTTCTTGAGGTCACTCAAGCGGCAGATGGTTCATGGACCAGTTCGGACGCCGTTGGCATCACGAGCCTGGTGACGACATCGTTACTGATGTCCGGCAAGTCAGCCGACGATGCCGTTGTGAAGAAAGGATTAGATTCGATCGTCGCCAGCCAGCAGCCGACCGGCGGAATTCACGCAGCGGCAAGTCGATTTCAGAATTATGAAACCTGCATCGCCCTGCTTGCACTGACTGAAGCCAACAAAGACGGACGTTACGACGCTGTCATCACGAAGGCCGAGCAATTTCTGCGAGGTTTGCAGTGGGACGAAGGGGAAGGCATTGAAACCACCGATGGGCGCTACGGTGGCGGCGGCTATGACAGCAAACAGCGTCCTGACATGTCCAACACTCAGTTTTTGGTGGAAGCGCTGAAAAAAGCGGGCGTCGCCGATGATGATCCAGCCATGCAGAAGGCATTGGTGTTTGTTTCGCGCGCGCAGAATCTGGAATCCAGACACAACACGCTGCCATTTGCTGGCAAAGTCAACGACGGCGGTTTCATTTATACACCCGCTGGTGACGGAGAATCAAAGGCCGGAGTGACAGATAATGGCGGACACAAGTCCTACGGCAGTATCACGTATGCGGGACTCAAGAGCATGATTTACGCTGGCGTCAACAAGGACGACCAGCGCGTAAAAGCCGCGACGGATTGGATTCGTAAACATTATACGTTGGATGAAAACCCAAATATGGGCCAGCAGGGATTGTTCTATTACTTCCAGACATTCGCCAAGACGATGGCGGTCGTTAGTGGAGATGAATTTGAAGACGCCAGCGGAAAAAAACACTCATGGAAGACTGAGTTGACTCAGAAACTTGCTTCGCTGCAACAGAAGAACGGAAGCTGGATCAATCCCGCCGACCGCTGGTACGAAGGCGATCCGAATCTTGTCACCGCTTATTGCCTGATCGCACTGTCTTATTGCAAATAAAGTACGTCAGCCTTTACAGGCTGATTCGTTCTACTTCATGTCAGGCTGGAATTCATGTCAGGCTGGAAAGCCAGTCAGACTGGAATTGATGCCAGGCTGGAAAGCCTGACGTACGTTGTGGACGATTGCTTCCAGTGAAAGCGTGTCAACCGGCCCTCCATCGAATGCCCCCGCGTTGCTGGCGAATCTCCATTGGTGGAAACTTGGTTAATAAGTGCAAGCAGGAACGGAGAGTGCTTAGCTTAAAGCTGCGATTTGTAGCCAATTCGTTTATGGAAATACTTTTTCACGGAAACGACTGGGGCGACCTTTCACAAATTGCGGTGTCAGGTTCAGGAATGTTTGAAAATCTGAAACTGTAACTTTCCAGGATACGTTTGGGTTTGACGAATCAAGAGTCGGCAGTTTGGAATTAGGAATTCTGATTCTCGCAAAGTTTTGAAAAATCGAAAGTAGGTGTTGCTATGAGTTCCGCAGGATCAACGGCATCGACCGTCATTATAGAATCCAATCCCGGCTGGAATACTGAACCAGGAAAAGAGACGGATACGGCAATTTTGCGATACAATCGGGTGGCGATGCTTGAAGCGGTGATGTCCATTCAAGACCGGAAGCGGCAAGTCATACAATGGATGGCTGCGGCCATCCTGCTGTTAGCCGGAGTTCTGGTGATTGCGGCTGGTGTCTTTGGCTGGTTGTCGTAGATAATCCTGCCTTCCTTGGCGTCGCGGTGAAATTTCGATAGCCTTCCCCTGACAGCTTTCGGTCTGATCCCAAAGCTGCAACGTCAACGCAAACGGGGAGGTCGGATTGTGTCGGAAGTTCTTGATAGTTTTCAGATCGAATGGCACGGCAACACGGTCGTCGTGACGCCAGCAGCAAATGTGGATTCATTGAACTGGGATCTGGTCGAACAGGCTGCAGATCTCGTCATGGAACCGCTCGTGGCTCAGGA
>JBDNFT010000379.1:0-6596 GCA_041689695.1 Planctomycetaceae bacterium
GAATCGCGTTCATAGGGATTTCTGGATTGAGCCGATGACGAGGTGGAGCGTCTTGGAAACGTGTTTCGACTTTTTCTTCTCGCCACCACCTGGCCGCCGGTGGCATTTTCACGGTGCAGGGCTGATTGCTTTCATCGTTGTTGCATTCCTAATGCTTCGGTTGCTACCTCGCATGCGTGCGAATGTTGCCCTGCTGTGGATGCTCGCCGTCGGACCGCTGTTGGCGATTGCCATCGTGTCGCAACGCACTCCGTTGTGGGAGTCGCGCTACTTTCGTTTTGGCCATGTGGCTCTGTTGATTTGCCTGGCATTGTCTATTTGGAGGATCACACAGCGATCAAAACTACGGGCAGTACTTTGTCTTGCGGCATTGAGTGTGTCGCTCGCAGGCAGCGTGGCGTTCTGGGATTGGCGAGACATTCCAAACCGTCAGTCGATGCGAGGTGCCATGAACATGATCAATGAGTCTGACCAAAATGCAACTGACAAAAACACATCGGCCAGCGTCATCGTAATTTCACCGACCGAATTTATCATTGCTCGCTACTATGCCAAGCAACTTGGCTGGCCTGAAGGACGCGTGAGGTTGTGGACTGGCGAAAATCAGCAACCGGGAGCGACTGTTCATCTGGTCAATAGCACTGACTGGTGGATTCCTGAAAAGGATTCCTCACCGAACAATTCCGTCTGGTTGCTCGGCTCGGGAAATTCAGCAGCGAACGTGTTTGATGCATTGTCGCCTGGCATACACGACTACGAGTTTCGATCTGATACTTACCTTGGCGAATGGACAGTCCGCATGGCGCGAGTTTCAAACGGCGTACTACGGAAGATTGACGGCTCTGAGTTCTAATGAATGCCCAATCGCGTGGTGCCGTCGGGTACGACATCTTCGCCATTCTGAATGTCCTTGCGCGGCTTGGCTTCGAGTTCTGCAATCCAACGTCGAAGTTCAAGTCCGTATTCGTCGGCCATGTCGCTTTTGACGAGTTCCCGAAGAAAGCCCGACGCTCCTGTTTCAGACAACTCCGCATCTTCAGCAGTTGTGAAACGTTGTCGAGGATCTGGATGCAACAGACCACGCAGTAAATAAATCAGCGATTCACTGAACTGAAACTCTTCCAGTGGCAATAACGCCGGAAGCCGATCAAGAATATTCAGTTTGGCCTGAATCAACTGCTCCAGATTCATGCCTGCAAAAGGGCGCGACCCCGACAGCATTTCAATCAGCATGTAACCAAGGCTGGCAAGGTCTGACTGAGGCGTCGCCCGGTGGCCCGCCAGAATTTCCGGTGCCGCGTATTCCAGAGTACACGGCTGACCCAGCGGCGGACGTCCAACCCAATAGGCCGATCCGATATCAATAATCTTCACTTGCCCGGTGCGTTTGACCATGATGTTGGATGGCTTCAGGTCGCAGTGAATAATTCCGCCTCGATGAAGCGCGGCGATACCGACAAGGCACTCACGCAGGATCGCAACGGCCATGCCAGGCTTCAGTCGGCAATCAACTTCGCCCGTGGTAATGACGCGTTCTGTGATGTTGGCGAAACGAGTTTCACTGACGGCTTCGTGTACGATCGCCAGAGTTTCACGTCGCAGGATATGCAGCAGATCGAATCCATCGAACCATTCCATTTCAAGGACATAAATTCCGCTATCCACCTGAAACGCGTGAACAGAAACCAGATGATCGACCTGGATTCGCGCGACGATCGCGGACACTTCCGCCAGGCGGTGCATTTCCTGCTCATACTTGTGAAGAGAATCAAATGCCGACGGCGAAAAGAACTTGAGCGCGACTGGGATACTGAATGAGGCCGCTCCACGACGTTCGGCCAGCATCACGGAGCCCTGCCCTCCAATTCCCAGACGTTTGAGGAACGTGCGTTCCGAGGTCCAGTCCAGACCATGGCGGAGCAACAGTGCCGAGTAGGACTGGTGCAGTGCCTGGACTTCGGCGGAGTTCGACGCAGTTCTTTTCTCGCGGCTTTCGGACGGCACGATGGTTTGGGCTCTAGAAATCAGAAGTTGAGATCAGCAGTGTAGGAGAAATGACGCGACACGTCCTCAGTATTCTTCGCGTTAGACTTCGCGATCCGGGAAATCACAGAAACCCCCGGTCTTCGTGAAATTCAAACGCAACTTCGATTCCACGCTGGCAATAGGCAGTGCAAAGCTCCTAAACTTCGTAGAACTGGCATTTTGCGGAACGGAAGGCCTCAGCCATGAATTTGCACGTACCATTGAATCAATCAAATAGTCGTCGAACGGAATCGGCACGGCGGCGGGAAGTCCCTTGGCTTATCGCGCTCGTGATCGCAGTCATTGCGGCGCTGCAGATAAGTATCCATGCGGACGAACGGAATACGCGTCTGCGGTCGGGCGCAGGCGAATCGGAAGATTTTCCCAGCATCGATTTCAAGCCTCTGCTTCCAGCTGGCCGAAGTTCTGGATCCGCGTTGCCACCCATTGATGACGCTGACAGTCGTCCGATTCCGCGCCGCACTCCAGATGCCGGGGGCTTTGAGTCGCGGAGTTCCGATCCACGCCTGCGTCCGATTCCACCGAGAAGATCTGGATCGACGCCGCGCATTGACGACCTAAACGATCCCGGTTTACCTGCTGAAATGTCGGGCGAGCTCGAAAATGAGGGGTTTGACTGGAGTCGTCAGCCGGTGACCATGGCCGATCTGGAGGTCGGACATCCTTGGGTGTTTGATCACACGAAGCCAAATCTGTCCGACGCTGAAATACAGGACTACATTCTTCTGATTCGAGCCGTCAAAGATCGTCAGACTTCCCTGGGGCTCTTCTTACCAGAAGACGTAAACGTCACCAGTGCCTGGGAATCAGCATTCTATCGCTACGCAGACGCGCGACGTCAGGCATGGATGAACGGGGCTCTGTTGCTGCAACCGCCACGCAGCGATTTGTCAAATCCATTTGACAGTGCCGTGCTTTCAGCGGCTGACCAGATTCCGAAACCTACAGAACTGAAGTCTTATTCGCTGACTGCGGACATGCGGTCCCATCCCTCGGATTTCGTGGGTCGTCCCGTTGTGTTGTATGGTTTGTTTACACCATCCGTCATCAATGAGCTGCAGGCGACAAAGAAATACGAAGACGAACAAGGCGTCTATCAACTGCAGCGAGGGTTTCTCAGGAATCTCTCGAACACCGAGAACATCGCCCTCGTCGATGCGGAGAGTTACGTCGAATTCGATTCGCAGAGTCGCGCCATCGAAGCATGGCCAGTGGACCAGCGAATCAGTTACCCAGTGCTGGTCAAAGGTTGGTTCGTCAAGTTGACCGGCGGCCAGCCGTTGATTTATTGCAATGTGGTGCGAGTTCTGACGCCGCGTCCTTATGACGAATACATCCGTGACAGCGTTAAAAACCGTCGACGATTATCTGACGATGAAAGCTGGCTGTATTACGAAACACTGAGACAGCTTCAGATCACAAGTTCAAAACTTCAAGCCGGCATCGCCCTCGCCGACCAGCAGCGGCGTGTCGAAAGTGAAATGCGTGATTTTCGAGCGAAAGCCGCTTCCGACCGCTCGCTTCTGGACGATGCACTGAAAAAAGGCACGCTGGGCGAGGCTGATCCAAAGACGAATAAAACCTATCAGACGCGCCTCACACGGCTGGACCGTCAGGTTAAACAGGGGCTGAATCGGTATCGCGAGTATCAGCAACAGCCGGAGAAGTTTCCGATGTTTGTTGACATCTTCCTGCACCCGGATCGTTGGCAGGGCCACCTTGTCACACTACGCGGCCATGTGCGGCGAGTCACTTCGCACGAAGGAGATTCAGCAATGTTCGGTGGTCAGCCGCTGCACGAACTCTGGTTGTTTACGGACGATTCCCAGCACAATCCGACCGTGATTGTAACGCCAACTTTGCCCGATGAGTTCCCTCGCAATGCAGACGACATTGATTCTGTCACGGTGACGGGGTGTCTGTTCAAGATGTATGTTTACAGATCTCAGAACGAGAGTCGCATCGCGCCCTTGTTGCTCGCGGGGCGCATTGACTGGAAGCCGACGAACGATCAGATTCTTGCTCTGGGAGAAGGAGGCCACATGGCCAAGGGATCGCTATTGCTGGCGACCGCAAAAGCAAACTCTGGCAACCCTGTCAGTGAAACCATGGTGCTGATCTTTGGCTTTGTTGCACTGTTGGCAACGATGACGGTGTGGGGCCGAGTTCAACGCGATCGACGGGAACGTGACAGACTGAAGTTGCTGGTGGACGAGCGACCGGACTTTCGTCAGACTTCTCAGGACATGTACTCCGGACCTTTCGCTGAATCCAGATATGAGCCTACTCGCGGATGAACTCTTCGGCCGTCGAACCCACAACACCCCGTTTGCCATTTCCTCCAATTACTGATCGTCCAATTCGCCTGGGCGTTTTGATCAGTGGCGGTGGCACAACGCTGTTGAACTTTCTGGACCAAATTCTCAGCGGAGAATTGTCTGCTGAAGTTCCGTTGGTCGTCGCCAGCCAGAAGAATTGCAAAGGCGTCGAACGCGCACGTAATGCCGGGCTGGAATGCGTAGTAATTCGACCACGCGATTTTGTCAGCGTGGAGCAGTTCAGCGATGCAGTGTTTGGTGAACTGCGAAAAGCTCGGATTGATCTGGTGACCATGGCTGGCTTCCTGAGTCTGCTGCATGTCCCGGACGACTTCCACTCGCGAGTCATCAACATTCATCCTTCGTTGATACCTGCTTTTTGCGGTCACGGATTTTACGGCCATCATGTCCACGAGGCTGCCGTTCGACGTGGTGTGAAAGTCAGCGGCTGCACAGTTCACTTTGCTGATAACGAATACGATCACGGTCCGATTATTTTGCAGAACATCGTCCATGTGCCTGACCGCTGCACCGCAGATGAATTGGCCGCGTTGGTGTTTGAGCAGGAAAAGATCGCCTACCCCGAGGCCATTCGACAACTGGCATCTGGCCGACTGATGATCGAAAACCGCCGGACGTTTTTGAGTTAGATTCCGCAACTCAGCCGCAAGTGCCACGTCACTCCCTGCATCGTAGGTTGGATTCCTGTCCGACTGGTGAACGACGGGCAAAAATGCCCATCCTACCCATAAAAAGATTCGACAGGGCACGATCGCCTTGCCGGTCTGCGGAATCTGCCGGGAGACGTGGACTGGAAACTGCAGCTTGCCATTGGAGAATTTGAAGCGCGACGGGAGACGGAGCGGCCGCTGCGGATCGAGGAAATCAGTTCGCGGTTTCCGGATCTGACCGACACATTGCGTGAGCGACTGAGGAACCTGGCCTCAGAGCCGAAAGGGCTGGAAGCGGGCAAAGTGCCCGATAACCTGATGCCAACTGAGATCAAACTGCCGCACGGCGGAACGTCCACCGTGACCTACATCAGCAACACTGGCATCGGTGTAGAGCAGAAGGGACGGTATCGCCTCGACCGTGTGCTGGGGGAGGGCGGTTTTGGACGGGTCTACCTGGGCTATGACGAGGAACTGCGGCGGCAGGTGGCGATCAAGGTGCCGACCAAAGCTCGGTTTCAAAAGCCGGAAGACGCGGAAGCCTATCTGGCCGAAGCCCGCACGGTCGCCAGTCTGGATCATCCGCATATCGTACCGGTTTATGACATGGGTCGCACGCAGGATGGTTCGATCTATGTGGTCTCCAAATTCATCGAAGGCAGCACTCTGGAAGACCGCATCAAGGCTGGTCGATCGGCGGAACGGGAGGTCGCTCAACTGCTGGCCACGGTAGCTTTGGCTTTACAGCATGCCCATCAGCGGCGTCTGATTCATCGGGACATCAAGCCGGCGAATATCCTCATTGAAGACCGGACCAACACTCCGTACGTGGCTGACTTCGGGCTGGCGATTCGCGAAGAAGATTATCTGCAGGAAAATGCGGTTGCCGGGACTCCGGCGTATATGAGTCCCGAACAGGCCCGCGGCGAAGGCCATCGCCTGGACGGTCGCAGTGACATTTTTTCCATGGGAGTCATCCTGTACGAACTGCTGACCAGCCAGAAACCGTTCCGCGGAAGTTCGACGTTGGAAACTCTGCATCTTGTCGTGACTCAGGAACCGCGACCGCCCCGGGAACTGCTGGAGACGATCGCGGCTGAAATGGAACGCATCTGTCTGAAGGCTTTGGCAAAGCGAGCGTCGGATCGGTACGCGGCAGCCGCTGACTTCGCTGACGACCTGCAACAGTGGTTAAAACCGGTGGCAATAAGTGCGACTCAGCCCAAAGCTGCAGTCCAGGTTGTGCCGAAAGGACTGCGGTCTTTTGACGCCAATGATGCCGACTTTTTCCTGGACCTGCTGCCTGGCACGCGCAACCGCGACGGCCTGCCGGAAAGTATCGCGTTCTGGAAACAGCGAATTGAGCAGACCGATGCCGAACAGACTTTTAGTGTGGGTCTGATCTATGGTCCCAGCGGTTGTGGCAAATCGTCGCTCGTGAAAGCCGGCCTGCTGCCACATTTGTCGAAAGATGTCATCGCTGTTTATGTCGAAGCCACCGCGGACGATACGGAGACTCGCGTCCTGCGCGGTCTTCGCAAGCGAATTCCAGGTCTGGACA
>JBDNFT010000380.1:0-2438 GCA_041689695.1 Planctomycetaceae bacterium
CAGACCTGCAATCCCAGGCAGATTAAGATTGCCGCTTTCGAAGCGCGCGGGCATTGTTTCTGGCTGAGTCAGTGATTCGCTGGAGGTGCCTGTCCCGCCAAATCGCAATGGCTGCAATTCTTTTTCCATGCCTCGACGAATGCACAGGATTCCCATTCCCAATGGACCGAGCAAACCTTTATGCCCGGCAGCCGCGAGAAAATCCACGTCCAGTTCTGCCATGTTCAATGGCCAATGGCCAGCAGTCTGTGCGGCATCCAGTAGCACAGCCGCGCCATGCTCATGAGCCATATGCGTCAGTTCTGCAATCCGCTGAACTCGCCCGGTCACATTGGAGGCATGATTAAGGACGACAAGTCGAATCTTTCCGCCAGCCAGTGCTTTCAAATAACTCTGTTCATCAATTAACCCCGTCACCGGATCAATGGGAATAACATCCACATCGATCCCAAGACGCTGCTTCAGCATTTCCAATGGACGCAACACGGAATTGTGATCAAGCGAGGTCGCAACAACGGAATCACTGTGTCGCAAAAATCTCTGCAGAACAGTATTCAGGCTATCGGTGCAATTGAGCGTGAAGACGATCTGCGAAGGAGCTGACACGCCGAGCAATGTTGCAAGTTGCCGACGGCATTCGTCGATCATCTGGCCGGCAGCTTCCGCCTTTTGATGTGTTCCGCGTCCTGCCGAAGCCGCACCGCCACGCATCCAGGCATCGACTGCGTCATAGACGCAATCGGGCTTTGGAAAACTCGTGGCGGCGTTGTCGAAATACAACGGACTATTCCTGACCAGGCACCCAGAGCTTACCGCCTTCGGCTGGTTCTGCGGTAGCCCCTGGAGTCCACAATGACGAACCAGTACCAGCCCCAACAACTTGAAGTCCGCCTTCCAGTTCTGATGCCAGATGAGAACATCCAGCGATCTGAAGCTGTTCGCGAATCACACCTTCGATCTCCGGAATCTTGTGCAGATATCGGTCTCGCACGCGATGCAGTAACGTGATCAATGCCGGGTCGGCCGGGTCATCCAGGCGATACGAAAGTTCGCGGATATCGAGTTCCAACTGATGGCGAAATGCTTCTGGTCCGGCAGCGGCAGATTCTCGAGCATGATCCAGACACTGATAAGCCAGATCGTAGTCTTCTTCAACTCGAGCAATCGCGGCACGCATCAACCAGCCTCGTCGAGCGTCATACTCCCTGATGCTCTGTGGACGCTTGGTCAGTTCATCCAAACCAGTACGAATCTGATGACGCAATCCCAGAACAGAGCAACGATTGGTGAATTCGTGCAGTTGCGTATCGGTCAGTTTTGAAGGATCAATGCGTTCGTAGTCAATCGCCGGAACGGCAGCAATGACCATGTTTTCCGGCACTACTCGCGGAGCAGGTGCCTGCACATTCAGTCGTTGACGCACGGACGCAAAATCCGGAGCCAGATCGTTCCGAGCGGCAATGACCATCAGGCCGATCACGCAAGCCGCTCGTTTAATTTTCAGCGATTCATCACTAGCAGATTCCAGCGCCGATTTTCCGCCGAGTGATGGTTGCGGAGCCTGCAGCCACGCTTCGACTGCCTGAGGTTCCCGTTGTCGCGTTAACTCGCGGAAACGCTTTTGAGTGACACCGGCGGGACAGAAGAAGCGGTGATCAAACGAACGGGATTCCGGTCGCTCAAAACTAATCAGTTCTTTTTCTTCAGCATCGCCAGCAGTGATGATCAGATCGCCAGCGATCGCTCGAAGTTTTACAACTGCCGAGTCGATATGGCTTTCTGAAGCTGAAACCAAAAGAAACGGATGGTGAATTCCGGCTGCAACGGCTTCATCTGCATCAGTGATATCATAAAGGTCTACGTCTGCGATGGATTCCGGCAGCTTAGACACATCAGTCAATTCTTCCGCAGAGATCGCTGAAGACAGCAGAATCATTTCGGCGGCATGATCAACTCCTTCAGGATGATTGCAGTTATCATGATCATGAGAATCGTTACGATGCAGCAAAGGTTCAGATTCAAGACGAGTCAACAACTCAGACACAGAACGAACATTCAGTCGGACCGCGAATGAGCTGAAGCGTTCTGTGCTCAATTGGCTGTCGATCTGCTGAGCCATCGCTTCAGCGGTCACAGCCTGATCGAAATCCTTCAGCAAAGTTGCCGCGTGATGCAACGAACCTGCAGATTCGGCAAGGCGTCCATCCCAGCTCTGGCAGAGCCCAAGGTTGTACCAGATCGCACCTTCGGTCGGATATGCGTCAGCCAGCCGGTTGTAAATAATCGCAGCGGGTTCCCAGCAACCCAGGATGCTGAGCTTGCGAGCACGCAAATCCTGTTGCACGGCGTCTTCACTGCAATCGACTGGCAACAATGTGTAAGCACTGCGAAACAAAAATGGCAAAGTGGTTTCTGATTCAAATCTGACCAGTTGCAAA
>JBDNFT010000381.1:0-2225 GCA_041689695.1 Planctomycetaceae bacterium
CAAGGAATTTCAACAGCAAGCACGACTCGCTCAGGAACGCTTTCACGGATCGTCCCCGCAGGCCGCTGTCGAAGCCTTCCGCGAAGCCATGGCCGATGGAAGATTTCAAACAGCGCTGAACTGCATGACGGAGGATGCTCGCAATGAGTGGCTGGGGAGATGCTGATCGTTTGTCTGTCTAATTCCGAGGCTGACTATTTTGAGAACACTGGGGCACGATTCTCTGTCGATGAAGTCCGCGTTATTCGACAGATAGAGAGTTTAACTCTGGATGGTCTTCGGAGTCGCTTGAAGGACCACGTGGCCGAAATCAATGACAGAACTCTGAGCCGCGCTGACCGTCGCAAATACACAACTGAGTGTGGCAAAGCCATAGGCGAGAAAATGCCGAAGAATTTGATCGTGAGTTTCCTGACCGCACGATTTCAAAAAAAAGCCGGAGATATATGACGAGCAAGTGCTCGGTGAATTTCAAGAAATTCCCGACCCATTCGATCCCAACAGCGACAAGAATAAGATGAAATATCGGCTTCAGCCGGCCTCGCCTGAGCAGCCGCCGCTGGAAGTCGAATTCATCCAAATCGACGGCCTCTGGAAACTCAACACCATCATCGACCCGGCTCTGAAGCCATGGCCGCTGCCTGCGGAGGAAACAACACCGCCTGCTGAGCCCGCTCCCGTCGACGGAGCGACGGGTGTACCGTAGACCTGACCTGACCTCCGCGAGAAATAGTAGTCTGGCAAAATTCTTTAATGGTGAAATTTGATCTCGCCCCGTGCCAGCTCGCCTGGCACGAGCGGAAGATTTGTAGTTAGGTAGCGGGCACGAACACGAGGCCGCCCCGGACACCCCGGTTAAATTCGCCAGTTTTTCGGTCAGGGCGGTCGGGCGATCTCAGGGACTTTTTTCTTCCGCCTTGTTGCCGCGCACGGCGAAAGACACGTTTTCGAATTTCAATTTCTGGCACAGGTCGTAAATCAGAATAAACTGCTGAACTTCGACATCATCGTTGACGTTCAAAATGATCCGTGTCGCCGCATCTGCCGCGCTCAGGCGCGTGAGGCGTTGCGATAAACTTTCGATCCCTGTCAGTGGTTCGTCGTCCAGAAAAACCGCTACCGGATTGTCTCCTGCAGCCGATGGCTCAATCCGAATCTGGACGGGCGGATGTTCCCATGCTTCAAGTTCCGCTGGTGCAACCGGTTCGATTGAAGTCGTGCTGTTTCCGTTCAATTCTGCAGGCAGTAATTTGTCGGCTGTACTGCCAACGGATGCACAGATAAAAAAAACCAACAGCAAAAACACGACATCAATCATTGGCGTCATCGTATCGCCGTCCAGAGAGTTCGCTCCAATTTTGCGTGCAGGAATCTTCATCAGTGCTGACTCTATTAACCTTCGTATCAATCCTGCGGTAACGCGACTGCAAACCGAATGCTGCGAATGTTTTGTGCCGCACAATGTTCAATCAGTTTTCGGATTGAGACAAATTTCGCATTGCGGTCGGACCGAATACGTACTTCCGGCTTTTCACCATTCGCCGCCGGACTCGCATTCAGTTCCTCAATACGCCGGAAGACATGATTCTCTGGCATCTGCACGCCACCAACGGATAAATGTCCGTCCGGTTCGATGGTGATCGTCAGACGATGAGGAGACGAGATGTCATCAGACTGCCCCTTTGACGCAACCGGCAGCTCGACTTCTGTTGATTGATCGCTGCGAATGAAGTAGCTGGCGACAAGAAAAAATATGATCAGCAGAAACACCACGTCGATCATTGGCGTGATATTAAAACGCAATGGCGTGCGGTGGAGTGCTGCATCTGGAAGTCGCATGGACGGTAAACTTAGTCTTGATGAATCTGTCTGGCAGGATCAACCGATCTCCGCCACAACTTTCCCGCCTTCAATTTTAGCTTCGTACCGAGTCTGGTGAAGTCGCTGATTCAGGCAATGCTGGCCAGTGCTGACATCAAATTGCCAACCATGCCACGGACACGTCACAATGTTTCCGCAGAGTGTGCCTTTGCCGAGCGGGCCACCAGCATGAGGGCAAATGCCATCCAACACATGAAAGACACCGTCAACGTTGAATACAGCAAAAATCCGACCTTCTGCCACGACTTCTGCACTGGTGCCGGTCGGAACAGATTCGGCGTCGATAAGGGCAACTGCGGTCACGGCTTTTTATCATCCTGCTTCATGGATTCTGCAACAACTTC
>JBDNFT010000382.1:0-6092 GCA_041689695.1 Planctomycetaceae bacterium
CCATTGAAGTGGCAACTCAGCAGCCCGCGACGTCTGGCCAGTGGCATCATATTGTGATCACTTGTGACGGTTCGCGTTCGGCCACTGGTTTGCAGGTCTACATCGACGGACAACTCGTACCGGTGGAGATTCGACGCGATTCGTTGACCGGCAGTACAAACAATGCCGAACCGCTGCGGATCGGTCGTCGAGATTCCGGGCTGGGGTACTACGGGGCCATCGACGAACTGCGGATTCTGCAGCGATCACTCAGCGAACAGAATGTTGCAGACTGGTTTCACTCGGATCGCATTCGCGGCATCATTGCGACCGATTCCAAAGTTCGCAGCGGCCATGATGTGGAAGTACTGCAGGACTATTACATCAGCCAGCATGGTGACCTATCGCTGCGAACGGCGCGCGAACTCGTGAAGAAGACTCAGCAGGCGGAACGTGATTTCCGCGAGTCCATCCCTACGACATTGGTGATGCAGGAACTGCCTGAACCTCGCAAGACGCATGTGCTGCTGCGAGGCCAGTACGATCAGCCTGGCGATGCGGTGCAGCCGGGAGTTCCCGCTGCGATCGGCAACTGGCCTGAGGCTTCTCCACCAAATCGACTCGGCCTCGCGCGTTGGATGGTTTCAAAGGATCACCCGCTCACCGCGCGAGTTGCCGTGAATCGACTGTGGACTCAGTGTTTCGGTGAAGGGCTTGTGCGAACGATGAACGACTTCGGCACGCAGGGCGCCCCGCCGACTCATCCGGAGTTGCTCGACTGGCTGGCCGTCACGTTTCGCGAAAACGGTTGGGACGTGAAGGCCCTGCTGAAGTTAATCGTGACCTCGCGAACGTACCGCCAGGATTCAGCGTTTGGCATCGTGAACCAAACCGTCGTTGATCCGCAGAATCGCTGGCTGTCGCGAGGCTCCAGTTATCGCATGTCGGCGGAAATGATTCGTGATCAGGCGTTGGCAGTGTCCGGGCTGCTGCGACCAAAGGTGGGCGGTCCGAGCGTTAAGCCCCGTCAGCCGCCGGGGCTGTGGGAAGAAGTGTCGTACAACGCCGAAGAAACCTATGTCCCGGATCAGGGGGATGGACGTTGGCGACGAAGTCTCTACACGTATCTGAAACGCCAGGCTCCACCGCCCGCTTTTCTGGCCTTCGACGGGATCACTCGCGAAAAATGCGTCGTCCAGCGAACTCGCACCAACACGCCATTGCAGTCGCTCGTTCTGCTGAACGACCGCACTTATCTGGAAGCCGCTCAGGTACTGGCCAACACCGTCCTGACCGAACATTCCGACGAAGCGACCCACCTGACGCAGTTGTTTCGACGCGTGTTGCTGCGACACCCGACGAACTCCGAATCTCAATTATTGAAAGACCTGCTTCATCGCCAGCGCCAGCGATTCAGCACCGCGCCGGATGCCGCGAGGGAGCTGTTGTCGGAAGCGGCTGCTGTCAGCAATTCAAAGCATACTGCTGAAGAGCTGGCCGCATGGACGCTGGTGGCTCATACGATTCTGAATCTGGACGAAACGGTGACACGCCGATGAATCACGAACTTCAACGCCGACAGTTTTTGAATCAAACGAGCCTGTCACTGGGCAGCGCGGCTCTGGCATCGCTGCTGAACGGGCCAGCGTCCGGCGCGCTGGCTGATCATGCTGCCGGTCCTGGTATTGGCCATTTGGCCGCTCGAGCAAAACGTATTATCTATCTGTTCATGCATGGCGGGCCTTCGCAGTTGGATCTGTTTGACCACAAGCCGGGTCTGCGAGAATGGCATGGGCAGGAGCTGCCTGATTCTGTGCGAGGCGATCAGCGACTGACGGGTATGACCAGTGGCCAGAAGTCGTTTCCCGTGACCTCATCGCTGTTTTCGTTTGCTCGGCATGGTCAGAGCGGTGCGTGGGTCAGTACACTGCTGCCTCACACAGCGGGAATCGCGGATGACCTGTGCATGATCCATTCCATGCACACCGAAGCCATCAATCATGACCCTGCGATTACACTGTTTCAGACTGGCCATCAACAGCCAGGCCGACCCAGCTTCGGAGCCTGGGCCAGTTACGGATTGGGCAGCGAAAGTAGTAATCTGCCAGCCTTTGTCGTGCTGCTGTCCCAAGGCAGTGCGGCTCGCCCGGCCGACCCGCTGTATGCCAGGCTGTGGGGTTCCGGATTTCTGCCGTCAAATCACCAAGGCGTTGCATTCCGTTCCGGTGGCGATCCCGTGTTGTATCTGTCGAACGCCCCCGGCATTAATGCAGAGACTCGCCGTGACCAATTGGACGTGATTGCCGCCTTGAATGCTGCTCAGGCTGTTCAGCAGCGCGATCCGGAAATTGACACTCGCATCGCGCAGTACGAGATGGCGTTTCGTATGCAGACGTCTGTGCCGGATTTGGTTGATCTTCACGATGAAACAGCTTCGACAATGGATATGTACGGGGCCGAATGTCGGAACCCCGGAACGTTCGCAAGGAATTGCCTGATGGCTCGTCGCATGGCAGAACGCGGCGTGCGATTCATTCAGCTTTATCATCGTGGCTGGGATCAGCATTACAATCTGCCCAGCGATCTGCGACTGCAATGCCGAGACATCGACCAGCCCGTGGCCGCCTTGATTCGCGATCTCAAGCAGCGTGGATTGCTGGATGAAACGCTTGTTGTGTGGGGAGGCGAATTTGGTCGCACCACATACAGTCAGGGCAAGCTGGAACTCACAAACTACGGCCGCGACCATCACGGTCGCTGCTTCACGATGTGGCTGGCAGGTGGTGGAATTCGCCCAGGAATGGTTTACGGGCAGACGGACGCCTTTTGCTACAACGTCGTGAACAACCCAGTACACGTCCATGATTTGAACGCCACCCTGTTGCATCAGATGGGCATCGACCACACGCGATTGACCTACCGATTTCAGGGTCGCGATTTTCGCTTGACCGATGTTCATGGCCGCGTTGTGAACGATATTCTGAGCTAAGGCGACCGGCAGAAAAGGATTTATCAGCCGCTTGACGTAGGACGGGTCTCCAGACCCGTCCTGATAAGACAAAAATCAGGTCCGGACGGGTCTGGAGACCCGTCCTACGGGAAAACAAGATCTGCCGATCGCCGAACACACCAACTGTGCCCGTTACTCCGCCTCACTCGCCAACGTCTGGATCTCCTCCATCGAGAGCGCGCCTTGATAGATCCTGACGTCGGCCATTCGGCCATAAAAATGGTCCTGAGCACCAAAGCCGATCTTCAGAGGTTGCTGGCTGGAAAGGTTGAATTCGCTGGCGGCCAGAGTCGCAGAGGTGGCGACGGATTTTCCGTCCATGTACAACGTCAGTCGATCGGTGTCTCGAACAGCCGCGATGTGGTGCCAGCCATCAGGCAAAGAAGTATCCGCCGTCACGTTGCGGCCTGCTTCCACAGACAGTACTTTTCCGGAAGGAAGTGCGCCCACAAACAGGCGTCCCTGGAACACGGCCATCGACCATGCTCGACGATATACAACATCCGGTGTCTCGTCGACTCGCCCGATCTTCGCCCACGAAGTGCCGCCGTCGTAGCGATAAACTTCTGCCAGTGGCAAAGTCCCGCCGTACATCTTTCCGTTATAGACCACCAGTGGCATTGCTTCGCGTTCGTCACCCAGTTTGCCGGCATCCTGCCATTCGGTTCCTCCACGATAACGAAACACATGTGCCTCAGGCCATTCGCTGACAAACAGACTGCCATCGTGAACGGCAAATCCGTACGTCTGAGTGGCGTTGGGAATTTGTCCCACAAGGCTCCACGTTTTGCCATCAAAACGGAAGACAGACCCTTCGTCATAACACGTGGCATACAATGCACCGTTGAAAACGGTTATCGCTTCAACTCGCTTGCCGTCGGGTGTTTCGCAGGCCACCCAGCGTTCGCCACCTTCGTAGCGGAAGAAGCCCGCAGGCTTGTACAACGAGCCTGCATACAGTTGGCCATTGAATTCAATTAAACTGGAAACAGCCTCGGTTTCCGGAGACAACGTGCCGCACGATATCCACTGATCGTCTGCACCAAGTCGAAACACTTTGCCGCCGAAGTTTTCGTTTGTCGATTCTGACAGCGACGAGCCTGCCAGACGATACTTGCTGGACGCTACAAACAGCGAACCATTGAAAATTGCCATCGCAGAAATCGAATTGGCTTTGTCGGGCGATCCCAGATCCGTCCAGCGATCTCCGCCTTCGAAGCGAAACACGTGCCCGGCTTCATTGCTGCCCGCATGGCACGTGGAGGCGTACAACGAACCGTTATGCACGCACAACGAAAACACAAACATCGCAGTACCCAGTTGCCCATGATCGGTGAAGGCTGGTTCGATGCGACCCTGGTCGATGCCAAAATGTAACTGACGCCGATTCGACTGCGAATTTGTGACTCCACCGTGCGAATACAATCCCAGATGAAACCCCGTGCGGCTGTCTGGATCGTACTGACTGATGATGTCTCCCGGCACATCCACCGATGTGTCCGGCGAATGAATCCATGCTGACAGCGAGAACGGCTGATCCTTCAGGTCGAGCATCTTGGATTCGGCGATTTCCAACACAGACGATTGTCCATCAAACACCGCTGCCTGAGTTAAACTTCGCGTGGGCCCGTCAGTAACAAAAGTTAGGCCAGTGGCCTGTGCCTTCAGTTGGGTCTGAAGTGAAGAGTACGCCGAACCCTGAAGTGGCCAATGCCCGATCAGCTGCGCTTGAGCAAACACGTTGTTCGACAGTACGAGTGCGAACGCAATCACAATGGGAAGTCGCATGGTAATGATCCTTTGATTGTTCAAGTTTGACCCGACTCAACGAGGAGGTCGGTAGTGGTTCTGCGAGGCCTCCTCTACGAGTCGGGTCAAACGATTTGAGTTAAACGACGCAGCCCATCCGACCACCGGCCACCTTCTACCCTGATCTCCAACGCTGTGGAGAATTTTTGTAGCCGGATTCGTTAGAATTAGGGCGTTCGCTGTCAGCCGAATCCCAAGTCTCACGACTTCGGCTACAAAAACCAGCCTGTTTCCTCGATTAAAAAATTCTTTACTGCGTTGCCCGATCTCCGGGGGGAGAAGCAACATACGCACGATTGCCGCTAATGCCGTCATTCCTGACCGCCTACAGTATAATCAGCGAATAGCTTGCGGCTGGGTGGAAACGCAGGGTATGCTGCAGCTCCCGCTTTTGATTTTTCCCGCCTACTCAACCCACGCCTGAGACATTTTTTATGCTGTCGATACTTGGACAACGCCCTTCGTCGTTTTGTGATGGCCATTCGCGTCGACATTTCCTGAAGATCGGCGGGCTGGCTCTGGGTGGTATGAGTTTGCCGCAGATCCTGAAGGCGGAAGAAGCATCGTCAGCGCCGAGCGGAAAGAAACTGCCGCACAAGGCGGTGATCATGATCTACTTGTCTGGCGGACCTTCGCACCAGGACATGTACGATCTAAAGATGGATGCTCCGGTCGAAATTCGTGGCTCGTTCAAGCCGATCCAGACGAACGTGCCGGGCATTGAGATTTGTGAGCACATGCCACGCCTGGCCCAGATGATGGATAAGTTCGCCATTATCCGATCGCTGTACGGGTCGCCCGATCAGCATGCGTCGGACACCTGTCTAAGCGGGTTTCCGATCGGAGCCAAAGGGCGGCAGGACAACCGACCTTCGCTTGGCGCCGCAGTGTCTCGGCTGCACGGAGCCGTGGATCGAGCTGTCCCGCCGTTCGTCGGTCTGACGACAAAGACGGGTCACGCACCCTATTCCAATCCCGGACTGCCGGGATTTCTTGGTTCCGCATACGCTCCGTTTCAGCCGGAGAGCGAAGGCATGGCCAACATGCGGCTGAACAATATCACGCTCGATCGACTGCGTGACCGTGAGGCTCTACTGACCAGCTTCGATGCGTTTCGTCGTCACACAGACGCAAACGCCAACATGCAGGGTGCGGATTCAAATACGAAGAAAGCGTTCGATGTGCTGACATCGAGCAGGCTCGTTGAGGCACTGGATCTTGAAAAGGAAGATGCGGCTCTGCGAGATCGTTACGGTCGTGGAGCTTCAACGCCGGCGTTTGGTGAAGATTCCGG
>JBDNFT010000383.1:0-4896 GCA_041689695.1 Planctomycetaceae bacterium
GGCGGATTGAAACCGAAGCCGACAGCAACAGCTCGGGCTCGCTGGGACAAGGCCGTCGAATCCGCAGTTGTGGAATGCGGTGGCAATCGCGCTCGAGCCGTTGCGATGGTCGCGCGACAGAATCCAAAACTTCGGCAGCAACTGGTCGCAGAAGCGAATCGACACTGATCAAAGTGCTGAGATATTCCCCCCCCTTTTCAAACTCAATTGGAGAACACGAACGATGGCAAATTCATTCGCCGAAGAGATCAAAGAATCGCACGAAATGGATTGCGAGCAAGCCGACGAACTTCTGAAAACAATCGTCCATGAGGATCGAAAACCAAACTACTCAGAAACCGTTTTCTTTTCAAAACTCGGATGGAACGAACGACAGGTCAACGATCAGATGCGGCGGATGCACGGTGTTCTGCGAAATCAGGCGATCGCCGGAACGCCGGCGGATCGACAGGCCGCCACGACTGAAGCGGAAACTTCCGCCGATGTTCTCTCGAAAGAGGAACCAAAGCTGGAATCCAAAATTGCGGAACTTCAGACCAAGCTGGAGGCACTGCAACGCGACGCGCGGTTGAGTCAGAAACGATGCGAGGAGCAAACCCAGGCCGTTCAGCAATTGCGTGCGTTGGTCCCGACTCACGTCATGCAGCGGGTTCAATCCGAAGTCGGCACGATTGCGAATACTCTGAGACGCGATGTTATCGACGCAGAATCCCGGATTCACGAGTTGCAGTGCTGTACAACGCCTGCCAAGTATGCGGACGAAAATTCGTATCTCGAAGCGCTCAAACGAAGTTTCCGTGATGCGGTCACAGTCATCGACGCCGACAGGATCCGAGTCATCAAACTGTCACCAGCATGGGCAGTGATTCGCCGCGAGATCGAAGTCGAACTTTTCGACCTTCAAGCCCAACTGCCGGACATGCGAGCCACACATGCAGCAGCACTCGAAGCGGCTGAAGCGCCCCTGGATTATTATTCATCGGTCAGCCAGACTCCTGAACAGGCATTGCGTGGCAGAACGCTGGTCTGATTCGTTTTTCAACAGGGGACGAAATCGAGCGATCGGAACTGAAATTGTTCTGAGGCACTGTCATTCAGCGAAAGCCGTTCTTTGCCTAACGACTGCATGCGGAGTCGGCTTTCTTTTCTTCATGGGAGCAATGGTTTTGAGTTTGGCCATCGCAGGCGTCCCCAGCTTGTCGCTGGATCAGGGCGGCTTTTTGTTTTTCGGTTCGCGACGTTCACTCAGGACGGCTTCCGATGATGGCGGCCGATAGAAGACATGGGCAATGTCACGCATCCAGCGTCGCAACCTAAACTCGGGCCAGTGGGCGTGCATCGCAGTTGAAGCCGAAGAGTTGATTGCGGCGATTCAGGCGGACGTTGAGACGAAGCGGCGTGAGAAGATCTCAGAAGCTCGGACAAACGAGACGGGACAAAAAATTGTCCCGTCTCAATCCAGTAAGTCTGAAGATAAGACAGCGCACAAGGCCGCGGAGTTATTCAACACGAACCGCTAAGTGGCTCGCACGGATGCGGCGGCCGGTGGAGTTGATTGAGATTGTGGGCAGGCGATGGCACAATGTGAAACAAGCGGGATAGGTTGATCCCCGAAAGCCGAACTCATCATTCGGTTTCCCGCTCTTTCAATTTCGATGAATCACTTTTGATGAGGGTGAATGCAATGGCAAAGAAACGTGGACGTGGCGAGGGTGCAATTGACCAGATGCCAGACGGACGATGGCGGGCAAGGGTATCACTCGGGATTGGCACAGACGGCAAGCGACGCCGGAAAGCAATCTACGGCAAGACACGGGCGGAAGTTCAAAAGAAACTCCGAGTTGCACAATCAGCAAACGACGCTGGCCAGTTGCCGACCGCAACAAAAACGACCGTAGCTGAATACCTGAAGTTCTGGATGGAAAACATCAGTCGCGCTGCAGTGTCAACCAAAGATCGGTATCAGCAGGATATCCGTACAAAAATCAATCCACTGATCGGCAAAGTGTAGTTGCAGCAACTGACACCCCTGCACATCGACAGCGTTATCAGCACAGCGGCTGGCAATGGTTCCTCCCCCAGTAGTCAACAGAAGATTTACGCTGTACTCAGCAAGTCGTTGAACGATGCTGTCAAGCGAGATCTGATTGGCTTCAATCCATGTGCCAAGTCAGACAAGCCGCGCTTGAGGAAGTCAAAGCACACAATCTGGACGGCAGACCAATCTCAGGCGTTCCTGAAGCATGTTGCCGGGCATCGTTGGTTCGCATTGTTTACGCTCGCCATGTTCACCGGTATGCGACAAGGCGAGTCCCTAGCGTTGTTCTGGTCGGATCTTGACTGGACAAAGAACGAGATCCAGATTTCCCGAACCCTGACAGACAACAATGGCAAAGCCACGATTGGCGAGGTTCCAAAGACTGACGGCGGCAATCGGGCAATCATTGTGCCGCCTTACGTCATGGATGCACTCGACAAGCACAGGGCAAGAATGATGATGGACGGACACCCCACGTCAGGTGAGAACCTTGTATTCTGCAATCATGCGGGAAAAATTATCAACCGGAACAATCTGGTCAGCCGGACATTCAAGCCCTTGTGCGCGAAAGCTGGTGTTCCTGTTCTTGTTTGGCATGAGATGCGGCACACGACAGCAACGCTCCTTCTGGAGAGTGGAATTCCGATCAACAACGTATCGGAGTTGCTGGGGCATGCCAGTTCAGTCGTGACATCCAGAATCTACGCACACGCCACCAAGACCGGCATGGCTCGGGTGACAGCGGCAACGGCGAATCTGTTCCAGCCGATCGAGCCAGAACCCCAATAAATTGAGTTGGGGGCTATTGTTGGGGCTATTTAACGAACAAAGGGTTCCCGAATTTCTCGGAAACCCTTTGTTTTCATTGATGGGCAGAGGGGGAATTGAACCCCCGACACCAGGATTTTCAATCCTGTGCTCTACCAACTGAGCTATCTGCCCGAAAAAATAACTGCCCCTATAAACAGAACAATCACCCTTTCACCGAACACCGATTGATATCAAACCCTGGTTCGGGCTCGGGATGTTAGGGATTCGCTTACGTCTTTACAAGACTTCCGGCATCCGTTGAGCAACTTCGGGACACATGATGTCAAAAACGGGTTCGATCCCTGCACGAATTCTAATTCATCCCTGCTTTTCCGAGAACAACGGTCTGATTCGAGGAAAATGCGGACCACGCGGAATGATGCTGGCCGCTCGAATTCCCGTTCCCGTGGACTCTTTTTGCTTCTTGCCAGGATTGCCTGCGGAATTCCCGCCTTCCCATGCAGCATCTTGATCCGAATCGGATGAACTATTCTTTTCATTGCGGCGTTTTTCCGATGCTTCGATTGCCGCTCCCAGTGGCCCAGCAAGCAACGCTGGCAGAAGCACAACGTCACCCCAGAGTGCTGCAAAAATCATCCCAGCCATGATCCAGCCGAAACGGCTGATCAGCAGCAGTTCGACGGGATACAATGCCAACATTCCAAATCCAATCGCAGCACTGGTTTGCCACAGCGCGGGAGCACAATGTTCCAGGGATTTGGCCACCGCTTCCTGTCGCGACATGCCCTGCCGAAGAAGTTCCCGGAACCAAATGATCAAATGTAATGTTCCATCTACAGCAAGCCCCAACGCAACGGATGCTGTGATCATCGTGCCGATATCGACTCGGATACCCGTCCACCCCAGCAATCCAAAGACGATCGCCACGGGCATCACGTTTGGAATCATCGCGTACAATGAGGCCG
Source organism: Planctomycetaceae bacterium (assembly GCA_041689695.1). Classification (GTDB taxonomy): domain Bacteria; phylum Planctomycetota; class Planctomycetia; order Planctomycetales; family Planctomycetaceae; genus SXXK01. The sequence continues at coordinate 3,775 of JBDNFT010000383.1, forward strand.
GCAGACTTCGCAACATCACGGCCATGACTGCACACACCATCAGAAGTGCCAACCCAAAACTCTCGACCAAGCTTTCTAACAAAGCATTTTGCGTCCTCAAGAAAATTGGCACCAAACCGGTCACTCGGTGAACAGGGCGTCCGGCAGCAAAGTCTGAAAGTTGTTCATCGGCGATACCGCCAAGTTCTTTGGTCAGAATTGCGTAGTCGCAATCAGAGAGAATGCTGGACTGACAGGTAATCCGCCAGACTTCATCACCGGGTTCATTCAGAAGCTCGTCGCCCTTTTTCTTCCAATCGGCGGAATTTTGGGGCAGTGCAATCAATGAACTTAAACCCTCCGCCGCTTCGCCGCCTTTCAGCAGTCGTTCGTGGATTTTCTTCCCGATCAGGTTTTCACGCAGATTTGCGTTACGACGCGAGCGAGTTGGGGTGACTGATTCATCGTGCTCCTGCAAATCGATGAAGGACGCCAATGACAGAGTTCCACTGACTTCTGGGTGCTTCTTCAGAGCATCCTGAATTGACAGGATCTTCCGAGCACGATCAAGGAACGGAACCTTGCGCTGCATTTCGCTGTCGAATCGCACAATCGTATCGACAGAGACAATGCCGGAAAGATTCTCTTCAAGAAACTTGTAGTCCTGCATGACCTGAGATTCGTCGGGAAAGTAGCGAATCACTTTCGTTTCAGTGCGAAAGTAGAACATTCCCCAAAGGCACAATCCTGTCACCGCGAGATTTACAAAACACGTTCTGCCCCAGTTGCGACAAAGGAACTGCCCCAAACGATACCACTTGTGATTGTCGATGTGTTCTGGACGCGGTGGGGCTTGGGGCCAATACAGCATTAACGAGGGTAGAACGTAGAGAACGCACAGGAAAGAAATGATACAACCGATGGAAGCGTAGATTCCAAAATCTCGCACGGGGATTAAAGAACTCACCATCAACGAAGCAAGGCCAATTGCCGTTGTGCCACTCGCCAACAGGCAAGGCCACCATGCCATTCTTGCGGCGTGAATCACCGATTTTTTTGCATCAGCGATATTTGAAGTTTTCCAATAGTTACAGATATGAATTGCGCCGGAAGTGGTGATCACCATCAATAGCGTTGGCATCA